>JBIJED010000061.1:0-9597 GCA_044343785.1 Azospirillales bacterium
GCAGGCGTGGGAGACGCTGGACGCCCTCCTCGCCGTCTGCGAGGCCGCGCCGCCGCTGGCGTGACCGGCTCGGTCCCGTCCCGCCGGAGGGGGTCTGCGATGGCGTGCCGGACCCATCCATGGTATTCATCATCGATAGATACCGAGGGGCGAAGATGACCCGAACCACGGCGAAGATCTTCCGGCACGGACGCAGCCAAGCCGTCCGTCTGCCCAAGGAGTTCCGCCTTCCGGGGACGGAGGTGCGCGTCAGCCGGGACGGGGAGCGGATCATCCTCGAGCCGATCGCCCGGTCGGCGGCCGACGTGGCCGTGGTGTTCGCGACCATCGACCGTCTGCGTGCGGGTGCGGACGATCTGGAACGTCCGGCCGATCCGCCCGTCGCGCCTGATCTCCGGCCGATGTTCGATTGATGCGGTGTATCGACACGAACGTCGTCATCGCGGCACTGAACGGACGTCCGGCCGAAGTCCGCGATCGGCTGACCGTGGCGCTCGCCGGCGGAGATCCGGTCGCCCTTTCGTCCATCGTGCTCTTCGAATTGCGATACGGCATCGCCAGGAGCCGGTATCCGGAGCGGAACGAGCAGGCGCTGGAGCGCCTTCTTTCGCTCGACCTCACGATGCTGTCCTTCGAACCCGAGGACGCGGCCGTCGCTGGCACGATCCGGGCAGACCTCGAACGCGCCGGAACGCCGATCGGACACGACGACCTTCTGATCGCCGGACAGGCCCTCCGCCACGGCGCGGTGCTCGTCACCGCGAACAGGCGGGAGTTCCTGCGCGTTCCCGGGTTGACGATCGAGAGCTGGTCGGTGTGACCATCCCCCGTCACCGCTCCAAGACGAACGAAACGTCCGAGGAAACCCCATGAACTTCGCGACATATCCCAGCCTCCAGGACCGGACCGTGTTCGTCAGCGGCGGCGGGTCCGGCATCGGCGCGGCCATCGTCCGCGCCTTCTGCGGCACGGGTGCGCGCGTCGGCTTCGCCGACATCGCCGACGCACCGTCGCGCGCGCTGGTCGACGAACTGACCAAGGCCGGCGGCACGGTGCGGTACGAGAACGCCGACGTCACCGACACGACCGCGCTGAAGGCCGCGATCAGCCGCATCCGCGACGCGCTCGGCCCGATCACGGTGCTGGTGAACAACGCCGCGCACGACGAGCGCCACGACTTCTTCGAGGTCACGCCCGCGTACTTCGACGAGCGGATCGCGGTGAACCTGAAGCACGCCTTCTTCGCCGCCCAGGCGATCGTGCCCGACATGCAGGCGGCCGGCGGCGGCGCCATCGTGAACATCGGCTCGGCCAGCTACCTCATGGGCTCGGACGACCTGACCGTCTACGGTGCCGCCAAGTCGGCGGCGATCGGCCTCACCCGCATGCTGGCCCGCCAGTTCGGCAAGGACGCGATCCGCGTGAACTGCATCCTTCCGGGCTGGATCATGACCCAGCGACAGCTGGACCTGTGGGTGACGCCGGACGGCGAGCGCCAGATCGCCGAGCGCCAGTGCCTCAAGCGCAAGCTGGTGCCCGACGACATCGCCCGCCCGGTCCTCTTCCTCGCGTCGGACGAGGCGGGCGGGATGACGAACCAGTCGATCATCGTGGACGGCGGCTGGGTCTGACGGTCAGACCAGACGGATCGGCAGTGGGGCGATCGAGGGACGGGCGATGTCGGTCGTCCAAGCCGAAGTCGGCGGCGATCTCCTGCGCCCCCATGCTGTCGAAATCGTCCGGCACGGCGATTTCTCCCACAAGGAAACCGAACCGCCCCACTCCCGCGTGACCGTTCGTATTCTCGGAACCGACATCACCGTTTCCGTCCACAACGACATTCGAACGGGCGCCGCCATCGAGTGCAGTCGCCGGGTCGACGCCGCACGGTCGCTCGACGCGGGCCTTTCGGTTCCCCATCCCCGATCCCCTTGGCGTGGTCACGGCACCCTAAACGGATATATCGATCGTACCACGCGCCATGATCGAAGTGCGACCCTCCCAAAACCCGGTCCCGGCCCCCGAAACGGGGATTGCGCGCGTTCCGGTCCCATGGTGTGATTGTATACATCACACCAGACCAGGGGGGACCGTGATGCGCCGCATCGCCTTGACCGTCGCCGCGGGCGCGTTTCTCGCCGTCGCGGCGACGACCGCCGCCAACGCCCAGCTCGCACAGGGCATCGTCCGCGTCGGCACCGACGTCGACGCGCAGACCCTCGACCCGCGGCTGATGCGCGACACCACGGCCTACCGCGTCGTGAACCTGCTGTTCAGCGGCCTGATCCAGCTGGACGAGACGCTGACGCCGAAGCCCGATCTCGCGACGTCGTGGGAGAATCCGGATCCGCGGACCTGGATCTTCACGATCCGGACCGACGCCAAGTTCCACGACGGCTCGCCGGTCACCGCCGAGGACATCGTCCACACCTACGAGACGACCCTCGACCCCAAGCTGAACGCGCGGTTCCGCTCGCTCTACACGCCGATCGACAAGATCGAGGCGGTGGGGGCGAACCGGATCCGCATGACGCTGAAGGAGCCCTACGCGCCGCTCCTGTCCTATCTCGACCTCGGCATCGTGCCGAAGAAGCTGGCCGAGGGCGGGGCGGACCTGTCGAACGCGCCGGTGGGCAGCGGGCCGTTCCGGCTCGCCCGCTGGCAGAAGGGCAGCCGCATCTCGCTCGTCGCCAACCCCGACCATTTCGGCGGCCGGCCGGGCGTCAACGGAATCGACTTCGTGGTCGTGCCCGACAACACCGCCCGGGCCCAGGCGTTCGAGGCGGGCGACCTCGAGCTGATCCAGTCGCCGCTGTCGCCGCGCGACATCAGGCGGCTGGAGGCGAACAGCCGCTTCGCCAAGTCGATCAGCACCGGCATCGCGGTCACCTACCTGAACTTCAACACCGCCAACCCGCTGCTGGCCGATCCCAGGATGCGGCGGGCGCTGGCGATGATGGTCGATCAGGCGACGATCGTCGGCCAGATCTACGAGGGGACGGACAAGCCGGCCACCTCGCTCCTGCTGTCGGCCTCCTCCTGGTCCTATTCGGCCGAGGTGACGCAGCCGGCGTTCGACCCGAAGGCGGCAGTGGCGCTGCTGAACGAGATGGGCTGGCGCGACACGAACCGGGACGGCGTCCTCGACAAGGACGGCCGCAAGCTCTCGGTCGTCCTGTCGACGCACGCCGAGGATCCGAACCGGATCCAGACGATCGAATACATGCAGAACGTGATGAAGCAGAACGGCATCGACGCCACCGTTCGCGTCACCGACTGGCCCGCCTTCTCCGGCGGGGTGCAGCAGGGCCAGCACGAGGTGGCGCTGCTCGGCTGGACGCTGCTCGTCGACCCGGACCGTCTGATGTACGCCCAGCTCCACTCCAAGGGCGGGCTGAACTGGGGCAAGTACGCCAACGCCGAGGTCGACCGCCTTCTGGACGCCGGCCGCGCCGCGCAGACCCTGCCGGCCCGCGCCGCCGCCTATCGCGAGGCGGCCCGCATCCTCGGCCATGAGGTGCCCTACCACGTGCTCTCGGAGCAGGGCTATCAGGTGTTCCACGTCCCCGCGCTCCAGGGCTTCAGGGCCGACCCGCGCGGCATGCTCCGCAGCCTCGCGGCGGCGAAGTGAGGACGGCGGGCGGCGCCGACGACGGGCCATGCTGAGCTATCTCGTCCGCCGCCTCCTGCTGCTGATCCCCTTCTCGCTGGGCGTCGCCTTCGTCGTCTTCGCGCTCCTGCACGTCATCCCGGGCGACCCGGCGATCGTGCTGCTGGGCGAGGAGGCGACGGCGGAGGCGTTGGCGCAGGTGCGGACGAACCTGGGGCTCGACCGGCCGCTGCCGGTCCGCTTCGGGCTCTATCTGCTCGACCTCGTGCGGCTCGACCTCGGCCGGTCGATCTTCCGCAACGAGGCGGTCGCGACCGTGATCGCCGAACGGTTCGCCGCGACGGCGGAGGTGGCGATCCTCGCCACGCTGCTGTCGGTCGTCGTCGGCGTCACGCTGGGGGTGGTGGCGGCCGTCCGGCGCGGCTCGGCCGTGGACGTCGGCTGCATGCTGTTCGCGCAGCTGGGCGTGTCGATGCCGGTCTTCTGGCTGGGCATCCTGCTCATGTACCTCTTCGCCGTCCGCCTGGCCGTCCTCCCGTCCATCGGGCGGGGCGAGCTGCTGGTCGACGCGCTGCTCGCGGCCGCCATGGGGAACCCCGGCGTGCTCCGCACGTCGCTCGCCCACCTCGCCATGCCGGTCGTGGCGCTCGGCCTCAACGGGGCGGCGATCCTCAGCCGCCTCGTCCGCTCCTCGATGCTGGAGACGCTGTCGGCGGACCATGTGCGGACCGCACGCGCCAAGGGCCTGCCGATCCGGCGGGTCGTCATGGGCCACGCGCTGCGCAACGCGCTCCTCCCGGTGATCAGCGTCGTCGGCCTCCAGTTCGGCGCGCTTCTGGGCGGGGCCGTCCTGACCGAGGGCATCTTCGGCTGGCCCGGCCTCGGACAGCTGGCCGTGGGCGCCATCTCCCAGCGCGACATCCCGCTGGTGCAGGGGCTCGTGCTCGTGTTCGCGCTGATGTTCGCGCTGGTGAACCTCGCGGTCGACGTCCTCTACGTGGTCGTCGATCCGCGCGTGCGGCTGCGGTGACGACCATGACCGCGCTCCGCCGCCTCGGCTCGAACCTGCCGCTCCTCGTGGGCGGGCTGATCGTCGTCGCGATCCTCTTCGTCGCGATCTTCCATCCGTGGCTCTCGCCCTACGGGCCGGAGCAGATGGACATGCGCAACCGCCTCGCCCTGCCCTCGGCCGCCCATTGGCTCGGCACCGACAACTTCGGGCGCGACCTGTGGACGCGGCTCGCCCACGGGGCCGCCATCTCGCTCTCGATCGCGCTGGGCTCGGTGGCCGTCGCGGCGGCGATCGGCACGCTCGTCGGGCTCGTGTGCGGCTATCACGGCGGCTGGCTCGACCTGATCCTCATGCGGATCGTCGACCTGTTCCTGGGCTTCCCCGCGCTCATCCTCGCGATGGCGCTGGTGGCCGTGCTGGGGCCGGGGGCGGTCAACGTGGCGATCGCGCTGGTCGCCGTCTTCTGGACCGAGTTCGCCCGCGTGGTCCGTGCCGCGGTGATGGCGGAACGCCAGCGCGACTATGTGCGCTCCGCCCTCGCGCTGGGTGCGTCGGACGCGCGGGTGATCCTCGTCCACATCCTGCCCAACACGCTGGGGCCGATCGTCGTGCTGGCCACGCTCGCCATCGGCACCGCCATCGTGGCCGAGAGCGGGCTCAGCTTCCTCGGCTTCGGGGTGCAGCCGCCCGCCCCCACCTGGGGCTGGACGCTCGCCTACGGCATGCGGTTCCTGCGGTCCGACCCGTGGCTCTGCACGGTCGCCGGCCTCGCGATCATGATCACCGTCCTCGGCTTCAACCTGCTGGGCGACGGGCTGCGCGACCTCCTCGACCCGCGTGGCATGACGCGCCGGGGCGAGGGCGCCACGCCCGCCGCCGGCCCCGACTCCAGCTCCGGGAGAGCCTCATGACGCTTCGCACGATCAAGTTCTCGACCTTCGCCGACGGGACCGACGCGGTCCTCCATCTGCACGAGATCAAGGGCACCCGGGGCGACGGCCCGACGGTGGGCATCAGCGCGGCCATCCACGGCGACGAGCCGACGGGCACCCGCATCGCGATGGAGATCGCGCGGACGTATCGGGACGGGGGCTTCCGCGGCCGGATGCTGATCCTGCCGGTGGCGAACCCCATCGGCTTCCAGAAGAGCCGGCGGCACACGCCGCTCGACGACGTGAACCTGAACCGCGTGTTCCCCGGCGATCCGGCGGGCTGGTACTCCGACCGCCTCGCCCACGTCATCACGACCGCGTTCCTGAACCACACGGAGGTGCTGTTCGACCTGCACGCGGGCGGGCACAAGCCGACGGTCGACTACATCTACATCCGCACGGCCGAGGATTTGTCGCGCGCCTTCGGCTCGCCCATCCTCTACCGGGCGCACGTCGGCCTGCCGGGCACGGTCTTCACCGGCACCACTTCCACCGTGATCGAGGACAGGGGCGGCAAGGTGGTGACGGTCGAACTCGGCGGCGGGCTGATCGACCAGGAGGACTACGTGCGGCGCGGCGTGGTCGGCATCGACAACATGCTGAAGACGCTGGGCATGGTCGACGGCGCCCCCGTCCCGCCCCCGCCGCAGACGGTGTGCTCCGGCATCACGACCCTGCGCTTCGGGATGGGCGGGATCGTCTTCAACGAGGCGCCGCCGCTCGGCCAGCGCGTGAAGGAGGGGGCCGTGATCGGCCGGATCGTCAGCCCCTACACCTTCGAGGAGCTGGAGGTGATCCGCAACCCGGTGGCGGACGGCGTGATGATCCTCGCCCATCTGACGCCCAACATCGTGGAGCCGGGCGACTACGCCTACATGATCGGCCATCCGTGAGGGGTGGCGATCGGGGCGCGCCCTCACCCCCGCCGGAGCGTCGCCCGGTGATACTCCCACGTCTTCGCGAAGAGCGCGGGCTTCCAGAGGTTCGCCCGGGCCGCGGCGATCTCGTCGGCGTCGAAGGGACGCGGCGTGCCGATCTGGCGCGCCAGCACGTCGCGCCGGCAGTTCTCCTCCATGTGGACCATCAGCACGAAGGCCTGCGCGACGTCCTCGCCGACGACGACGGACCCGTGCGAGCGGATGAGCGCCGCCCGCCCCGCCCCCAGCACGCCCGCCAGTTCCGCGCCCAGCGCCGGCGTGTTGACCGACCCGACCTTCTCGAAGATCCCGACGTCGCCCAGCAGCGTGCCCTGGGCGTAGACCGGGGTGTAGCCGTGCCCGGCGATCGTCAGCACCGTCGACCAGCTCGGGTGCGCGTGGATCACGGCACCCACGTCCGGCCGGCGGCGATAGATCCCGGTGTGGATCGGGAACTCGAGCGGCGGCGGCGCGTCGCCCGCCACGAGGCGCCCGTCCGGGTCGATGGCGACGACGTCGGCCTCCGTCAGGACGTTGCGGAGCGACCGGCCCGAATTGATCAGGATGCGGTCCGGCGCCACGCGCACGCTCGCGTGGCCGTTGAAGTCGACGATCCCGACCCGCTCCAGCATCAGAAGCGCGTCGACGAGGTCGCGTCCGGCCTGGGCCTCGTCCATGGCGCCGTCTCCGCTGCGAAGGTCTCCCGCCACTCTCGCAGCGCACGTCCGCCCTGCCAAGGGCGGGGGGCTCGGTCGATGGACAGGGTCCGGCGCGCGGGCTACGAGGACGGACCGATTCCTGCGAGGAACGCGCGACCGTGGCCCTGAGGGAGTACATCAGCACGCGCCGCGGTCTCGAACTCTTCGCCATCCCCGCCTTCGCCGGCTACTGGACCGGCCGGTTCGGCGGCATGATGGCGATGCAGATGCAGACGCTGGCGATCAGCTGGATCGTCTACGACCTCACCGGCGATCCCTTCGCCCTCGGCCTGATCGGCCTCGTCCAGTTCGCGCCGACGCTGCCCCTCATCCTGTTCGCCGGGCAGGTCGCCGACCGCGTCGACCGGCGCCTGATCCTGATGACGTGCCAGATCGTGCAGGGCGGCTGCGCGGCGCTGCTGTTCGTCCTCAAGGTCACGGGCGGGCTCGACCTCTGGGTCCTCTACGTCGTCATGGCGCTCATCGGCTCGGTCCGCGCGTTCGAGATGCCGGCGGGATCGGCGCTGCTGCCGAACCTCGTTCCGACCGAGGTGCGCAAGAACGCGCTCGCGCTGAACAGCATCGCGGGCCAGATCGCGGTGACCCTCGGACCGGCGACGGGTGGCCTCGTCTACGCGCTGGACCCGGAGATGGTGTTCGCGCTGGCCGCCCTGCTCAACCTGTTCGCGGTCGTCCGCCTGCGTCTCGTCGGCCCGCAGCCGCCGCTGCCGTCCGGCGACGCGAAGGGCCTGCGCAGCCTGCTCGCCGGCTTCGCCTACATCCGCACGCGCAAGGACATCCTCGGCGCGATCACGCTGGACATGGTGGCGGTGCTGCTGGGCGGCGTGGTGGCGCTGCTCCCGATCTACGCCAAGGACATCCTGATGGTCGGCCCGGTCGGGCTCGGCATCCTGCGCTGCGCGCCTGCGGTCGGCGGCATCCTCATGGGCCTCTGGCTCGCGGGGCACACGATCGACCGGCGGGCCGGGCCGCTGCTGTTCGCGGCCGTCGCCGCCTTCGGCGCGTTCACGCTCGTCTTCGCGCTGTCGACGAACTTCTGGCTGTCGGTGGTGATGCTGGCGCTCGCGGGGGCGGCCGACGAGGTGAGCGTCGTGATCCGTCAGACGCTGGTGCAGCTGACCACGCCCGACGATCTGCGCGGCCGGGTCAGTTCGGTCAATTCGATGTTCATCGGCGCCTCGAACCAGTTGGGCCAGTTCACCTCGGGCACGACGGCGGCGCTGATGGGCACGGTGCCGGCGGCCGCCGCGGGGGCGATCGCTTCGATCGTGGCGGTCGGGATCTGCGCCCACGTCTTCGAACGTCTGCGCAGGACGGACCGCATCTGACGACCGCATCCGACGGCCCGCTTCCGCCGCGGGCCGAACCCTGACAGCATCCGGTCGGGACCCAAGGGAGGAAGAAGAGACCATGACAGCCACGAAGATCGCCCTCGTCACCGGTGCGGGCAGCGGCATCGGCCGCGCCGTCGCCGTCGCCCTGGCCGCGGCCGGCCACGCGGTCGTGCTGGCCGGCCGCCGCAAGGACGCGCTGGAGGAGACCGCGGCCACGATCGCGGCGGCCGGGGCCAAGGCGCTGGCGGTGCCCACGGACGTCACCGACCCGGTCTCGGTCGCAGCCCTTTTCGACCGCACGAAGGCCGCCTACGGGCGGCTCGACGTGCTGTTCAACAACGCGGGCATCAACGTGCCGCCCATCCCGATGGAGGATCTGACGCTGGAGCAGTGGCGCGCGGTCGTCGACACGAACCTGACCGGCCCCTTCCTGTGCGCGCAGCACGCGATCCGCCTGATGAAGGCCCAGGCCCCCCGGGGCGGGCGCATCATCAACAACGGCTCGATCTCCGCCCACGTGCCGCGCCCGCACTCCGCGCCCTACACCGCGACCAAGCACGCGATCACGGGCCTCACCCGCTCCATCGCGCTCGACGGGCGCAAGCACGACATCGCCTGCGGCCAGATCGACATCGGCAACGCCGCCACCGAGATGACGCGGCGCATGACGACGGGCGTGCTCCAGGCGAACGGCACCACGGCGGTCGAACCCACGATGGACGTGAAGGCCGTGGCCGACACCGTGGTCCTGATGGCCGGCCTGCCGCTCGACGCGAACGTGCAGTTCGTGACCGTGATGGCGACGGAGATGCCCTTCATCGGGCGTGGATGATCCACGTTCCTCGCCCGTCGTCCGCATCCGCCCGCTGGCGGGTGCAGGCCTCGACGCAGGCGATCGGTACCGCGAGGCGCTCGGCGGCGGCGGCCAGGTCGTGGAAGCCGAGCGTGCCCGCGGAACCGATGAGGCTATGGATCTCGCGGCGCAGATCCTCCGCCGCGGCGGGGTCGCCGGGGGCGAGCGACATGGCCCGGCGGATGCGGTCGAGCCGCTCGTCCAGCCGGTCCAGGAAACG
>JBIJED010000062.1:0-9575 GCA_044343785.1 Azospirillales bacterium
GGGCGCGCACCGATCACCGCGCGCTGGGCGCGCACCGACCCCACCGCGCGCTGGGCGCGCACCGACCCGCACCCCCCTGAGGAGCCGTCTCCCATGCTCAACCGTCGGATCGTCATGGCCGGCGCGGCCGCTCTCGGCCTCGTCGCCGCCGCCGCACCCGCCATGGCCCAGGACTGGAAGGCCCGCTATCCCGAACTCGTCTTCTCCGTCGCCCCGGCCGAGAACGCGTCCGGCGTCATGGACCGCTGGACCCCGTTCGCCCGCTATCTCGAGCGCGAGCTTGGCACCAAGGTGACGATCCGCGTCGCCCAGGACTACGCCGCCGTCATCGAGGGCCAGCGCGCGGGCCAGATCCACATCGGCTACCACGGTCCCGCGTCCTACGCCCGGGCCCGCATGACCGGCGTGCAGATCGAGCCGTTCGCGATGGACGTGAACGGCGACGGGTCGAAGGGCTACTATTCGGTCTTCTACGTGAAGGCCGACAGCCCGTTCCAGAAGCTCGAGGACCTGCGCGGCAGGCGCCTCGGCCTTGTTGACCCGAACTCGGCGTCGGGCAACAACGTGCCGCGCTACGCCCTCGACAAGATGGGCATCAAGCCGCAGGAGTTCTTCTCCAACGTCGTCTACACCGGCAGCCACGAGAACGCGATCATCGCGCTTGGCCAGGGCACGATCGACGTGGCGGCCAACTGGTTGAACACGGACGAGGATTCGAACCTCACCCGCATGGCCACCAAGAACATGGCCAAGGTCGCGGACTTCCGGATCATCTTCCGCTCCGACCTGATCGTGAACTCGCCCTACACCGTCCTCTCGAACATGCCGCAGGATCTGAAGGATCGGATCCGCAACGCATGGCTCCAGGCGCACGTGAAGGACAAGGACGCCTTCGATCGCCTGTCCGACGGCAAGAACCGGCCGTTCGAGACCGTGACGCACGAGGCCTACCTGCCGATCATCGAGGTGAACCAGTTCGTCGATCGCCTGCGCCGCCAGGGCAGCTGAGGACGGGGGCCGACGGGCAGGGCTCCGGCCCCGCCCGTCGCCTTCACGACCCGCGCGAAGAAACACCAGATGGCCCAGTCGCTCCCCCGCCTGTCCGAGAACAGGCTTTCGCCGCTGATGGACGGCTATGCCCGCGCGCTCGCCGAGCGGCGGATCCGCAGCGTCGCCTATTCCGTCCTGTTCCTCGTCGTCACGGCCGTGGCGCTCGCCACCGCCGAGGTCGACATGGCCAAGTTCCTCGCCAACATCGGCAACATCGGCAGCTATTTCGACCGCATCCTCACGCTGGAGAACGGCCAGCGGGTGTGGACCGACCCGGCCGAATGGTTCTGGGGCTGGAAGCAGTGGGGCGCGCTGCTGCTCGACACGCTGCTGATCGCCTATGTCGGCACGGTCCTGGGGGCGGTCGCGGGCTTCGTCCTGTGCTTCGTGGCGTCGGCGAACCTCGTGAGCAACCGTTGGCTCCGGTCGGCGGTGCGACGCCTGCTCGAGTTTTCGCGCACGGTGCCGGAACTGGTCTTCGCCCTCATCTTCGTGATCGCTTTCGGCCTCGGCCCGGTTCCGGGTGTGCTGGCGCTGGCGATCCACACGATGGGCGCGCTCGGCAAGCAGTTCTACGAGGTGGTCGAGAACATCGACATGAAGCCCGTGGAGGGCGTCGCCTCCACCGGGGCCGGCTGGACCACCACCGTCCGCTTCGCCGTGGTGCCGCAGGTGCTGTCGGGCTTTCTCAGCTATGCGCTCGTCCGGTTCGAGGTGAACGTGCGGGGTGCCGCCGTCATGGGCTTCGTCGGCGCGGGCGGGATCGGCCAGGACCTGCTGGAGGCGATCCGCAAGTTCTACTACGCCGACGTGTCGGCGCTTCTGGTCATGATCATCGCCACCGTCGTGGTGATCGATCTGATCAGCGAGCGGCTGCGCCATCGGTTGCTGTCGATGGAGAGCGCACGATGACCGGACGCACGGCCGCCGCGCCGGGTTCCGCCGCAAGGACGGCCGACGGGCCGCTGGCCATCCAGGCCCGCGCGCGCAGGGCCGATCTGGAACGCCGCTACCCCGACGTCTTCCGCCCCTCGCCGATCCGCCGCGCGGTCACGCTGGCGGTCGTCGTCGCCGCGGTCGCGCTGGTGTTCTTCGGGTTCTGGCAGTTGGGCTTCTCGTTCGGGAAGATCTGGCGCGGGCTCGGCCGGCTGGGCGACTTCGTGCCGCTGATGTTCCCGCCGAACCCGGAGACCTGGGTGCGGACGGAGATGTATCTCCAGTCGCTGGCCGAGACGCTGGCGATCGCCTTCCTGGGCACGCTCGGCGCCGCGCTCATCGCCTTTCCCCTGTCGATGTTCGCCGCCCGCACGGTGGTGGCGACGTGGTTCCTGCGCTGGCCGACGCGGCGGTTCTTCAATTCGATCAGCGGCGTCGACACGCTGATCTGGGCGCTCATCTGGATCAACGTGGTCGGCCTCGGCCCCTTCGCCGGCGTGCTGGCGGTGATGACGGCCGACATCGGCTCGCTCGGCCGCCTGTTCTCCGAGGCGCTGGAGGCGGCCGACAAGAAGGCCGTGGAGGGCGTCGCCTCGACCGGCGGCGGATCGGTCGAACGTGTCCGGTTCGGCCTGATCCCCCAGGTGCTCCCGGTGATGGCGAGCCAGGTGCTCTATTTCTTCGAATCGAACACCCGGTCGGCGACCATCATCGGCATCGTCGGCGCGGGCGGCATCGGCGCGCACCTGTCCGAACAGATCCGCATCCTGGAATGGCAACAGGTGTCGTTCCTGGTGATCATGATCCTGGTGACGGTCGCGGCGATCGACTGGGTGTCGGGCAAGCTGCGCTTCGCCATCATGGGCCGGGCGCCGGCGGGGGCGGCGGCTTGACGGGCACCCGGTGCGCGTCAGCCGCCGGGCTCGAAGACGATCTGCACCCGGTTGGCCGCGAACCGCGCGATCCCGTGTTCCAGCGGTCGGCCGTCGGGATCGACGTTCAGGCTCTCGGCGACGATCAGCGGCACGGCCCGCGGCAACTCCAGCCGCTCCCGCTCCTCGGGCGTCGCCGCCCGGGCCGTCACCGTGGTCCGGCGGCGCGTGTAGTCGGGCACGCCCAGGCGCCGCAACGCCCGGGTGATCGACCCCTCCTCGACATAGACGTCCGCGAGGGTCGGGAAGCGGACGCCGGAAAAGCCGTGGCGCCCGAGGGTGACCGGAAGCCCGTCGACCCGGGACAGGATCTCCAGCACCACCAGCGGCGCCCCTTCGCGAAGCTCGAGGGCCGCCGCCTCCGTGGCGCCGGCCGGCTCGACCGTCGACGCGATCAGCTCGCCCTGGCCGCGCCGCGCCTGCCGGGCGACGAGGTCGGTGAAGCGCACCCGGTCGCCGAGGCGATAGTCGTAGAGCGTGTCGGCCGTGACGAACGTGCCCCGGCCCTGCTCGACGCGCACGAGCCCGCGGTCCTCCAGCGTCTGAACCGCGCGGCGCACCGTGTGCCGGTTCACGCCGAACCGCGTCGCGAGGTCGCCCTCGGTCGGCAGCCGTTCGCTCGGTCGCAGGGCGTTCGAGGCGATCTCGCCCGCCAGGGTCTCGGCGATCTGCTTCCACAGCGCCACGCCGTTGCTGCGCGCCAGCGACATGTTCCCGACCGTCACGAAAGTTTCAAACGCGATCGGCTTTACTTCTCCCGCGTGCGGGTCGTATGGTCAAGGGAATTAGACGTCTAGACGTTTAGAGGTTGATCCCGTGACCACCCCGTCGCAGACCGAAGACCGCCGGCGCTGGATGGGCCTTCTGGCCCGCAGCCCGACCGACAGGCTGGAGGCGGTCTGGGCGGCTCTGTCCGACCCGCCCGCCTATGAGCGGCTGCGGGGACCTGAGATCGGGCTCGTGATGCTGCGCGGCCGGGCCGGCGGCACGGGTGGGCGCTTCAACATGGGCGAGATGTCGGTCACACGCTGCACCGTACGGCTGGCCGACGGGCGCGTCGGCCATGGCTGGGTGCAGGGCCGCGACCGCCGAAAGGCCGAACTCGCCGCTGCCTTCGACGGTCTGTTGCAGGACGAGGCCCGCCGCGCGGACCTGGAGGCGGCGCTGCTCGGCCCCGCCGCCGACGCGCTTGCGGCCCGGCGCGATGCGGCGGCGCGCAAGGCCGCGGCGACGCGCGTCGAATTCTTCACCCTCGTGCGCGGGGACAATCCGAGATGACCGGCCTCTCCCTCGGCTTCGCCGATCCCGTCCATGACGCGCAGGCAGCCTTCCGCGGCGTGCTGGACGCCCTGTCCAACCCCGGCCGCATCGTGACGTTGGCCGAGCCGCCGTCGGTTCCGGCGCCGCTGGCGCCGGCGACGGTGGCGCTCTGCCTGACGCTGGTGGACTACGAAACGCCGCTCTGGCTCGACCCGGTTGCCGGGAATACCCTTGCGTTCCTGCGGTTCCACTGCGGCTGCCCGATCGCAGCACGGCCCGCCGACGCGCGGTTCGCGGTGGTGATCGATCCGGCCGCCATGCCGCCGCCGAACGCCTTCGCCCCCGGCGAGGATCTCTATCCCGACCGGTCGACCACCGTGTTCGTGCAGGTCGCAGCGTTGGGAACGGGGGACGCGCTGCGCCTGTCGGGTCCCGGCATTCGCGGGACGGCCGACCTGCGCGTCGCCGGCCTGCCCGACGGGTTCGTCGCGGACTGGAACGGGAACGCGGCACTCTATCCGCTCGGCGTGGATGTGGTGCTGGTGGCGGGCGACCGGGTGGTCGGCCTGCCGCGGACCGTCCGGATGGAGGGCTGAGACCATGTACGTCGCCGTCAAGGGCGGAGAGCGGGCGATCGATGCCGCGCACGCGTGGCTGGCAGAGGTTCGCCGCGGCGATCCCGCCGTCCCGGAGCTGACCGTCGCCCAGATCCGCGAACAGATGTCCATTGCGGTCGACCGGGTGATGACCGAAGGGTCGTTGGCCGACCCCGACCTCGCCGCCTTGGCGGTCAAGCAGGCGCGCGGCGATCTGGTGGAGGCGATCTTCCTGCTTCGCGCCTATCGCACCACGCTGCCGCGTTTCGGCAACGCGGTCCCGCTGGAGACCGGCCGGATGGCCGTTCGGCGCCGGGTTTCGGCCACCTACAAGGATCTGCCGGGCGGGCAGGTGCTGGGTCCGACGTTCGACTACACCCACCGCCTGCTCGACTTCGCGCTGGCCGCCGAGGGCGGGGACGCGCCGCGCGCGCCGGAGGCGCCGGCCGCGACCGGGACGATGGCGAGCGTGGCGGGCATCCTCGACCACGAAGGGCTGATGGAGCCCGAGCGGCCGGATGACACGGGCGACGAGCCGTTCGATCTGACGCGCGAGCCGATGGGCTTTCCCGCAGGCCGCGACCAGCGGCTTCAGGCGCTGGTGCGGGGCGACGAGGGGTTCGTGCTGGCGCTGGGCTATTCGACCCAGCGCGGCTTCGGCTCCACCCACCCGTTCGTCGGCGAGATCCGCATGGGCGAAGTGCCGGTCGAGATCGAGATCCCCGAACTGGGTTTCGCGGTGGAGATCGGCGAGGTCACGCTGACCGAGTGCCAGATGGTGAACCAGTTCAAGGGCACGGCCGAGACCGGCCCGCGCTTCACGCGCGGCTATGGCCTCGCCTTCGGGGAGAGCGAGCGCAAGGCCATGGGCATGGCGCTGGTCGATCGGTCGCTTCGGGCGGACGAGCTTGGCGAGCGTGCGATCCACCCCGCCCAGGACGAGGAATTCGTGCTGATGCACGCGGACAACGTGGAGGCGTCGGGCTTCGTGCAGCACCTGAAGCTTCCGCACTACGTCGATTTCCAGGCGGACCTGGAACTGATCCGCCGCCTGAAGGCGGAGTGGGAAGCGCGGCGTGCCGAGGCCGAGGAAACGATCATGAAGGAGGCCGCGGAATGACCGCCCTGATCACGGCGCCCGCGCCGATCGATCCGGCCTACAACTTCGGCTATCTGGACGAGCAGACCAAGCGGATGATCCGCCGCGCCATCCTGAAGGCGGTGGCGATCCCCGGCTATCAGGTGCCGTTCGGAAGCCGGGAGATGCCGCTGCCCTACGGCTGGGGCACCGGCGGCATCCAGATCACCGCCGCCCTGATCGGCACGCGCGACGTGCTGAAGGTGATCGACCAGGGGGCGGACGACACGACGAACGCCGTCTCGATCCGAAGGTTCTTCCGCCGGGTGGCCGGCGTCGCGACGACCGAGGACACGGCCGCGGCGTCCATCATCCAGACCCGCCACCGCATCCCCGAGCGCCCGCTGGCCGAGGGGCAGATCCTCGTCTATCAGGTCCCGATCCCGGAACCGCTGCGCTTTCTGGAGCCGCGCGAGACGGAGACGCGCAAGATGCACGCGTGGGCCGAGTACGGGCTGATGCACGTGCGCCTCTACGAGGACATCGCCCGCTATGGCGAGATCGCGACCACCTACAGCTATCCGGTGCTGGTGAACGGGCGCCACGTGATGTCGCCCTCGCCGATCCCGAAGTTCGACAATCCGAAGATGGAGATGAACCCGGCGCTCCAGCTGTTCGGCGCGGGGCGGGAGAAGCGCATCTACGCCATCCCGCCCTGGACCCGCGTGAAGAGCCTCGACTTCGAGGACCATCCCTTCACGGTCCAGCGCTGGGAGGAGCCCTGCGGGCTTTGCGGCGCGACCGACAGCTACCTCGACGAGGTCGTCCTCGACGACAAGGGTGCGCGGATGTTCGTCTGCTCCGACAGCCACCATTGCGAGGAGCGCCGGGCGGCCGGCCACCAGGGGCCGATGGCGGGGGAGCCGCCGGGGTATCTCGGTGCGGCGACCCCCTCTCCCCCGACCCCTCTCCCCGGGGGGGAGGGGGGAGAACGTGAAATCGGCGTTCCCTCTCCCCCCCGGGGAGAGGGACAGGGAGAGGGGGTTGCGCCATGACCGCCGCCTTCGCCCTTCCCGACGCGCCCGCCAACGACCGCGCCCGCCCCCTGCTCGTCGCCGAACGGGTGACGAAATCCTACGGCGAGGTGGTCGGCTGCCGCGACGTCTCGCTCGCGATCCACCCCGGCGAGGTGCTGGGCATCGTGGGGGAGAGCGGGTCGGGCAAGACCACGCTGCTGAAGGTGCTCTCCGCCCGCCTGGCCCCCAATGCCGGCACCGTGGCGTTCGACGCCGGCGGGCGGGGCCTCGCGGACGTCTACGCCATGGCGGAGCCGGCCCGCCGGGCGCTGATGCGCACCGAGTGGGGCATCGTCCACCAGGACCCGCGCGACGGGCTGCGCATGCACGTCTCGGCCGGCGGCAACGTGGCCGAGCGGCTGATGGGCACGGGTGCTCGCTCCTATGCCGACATGCGGGCGGAGGCGTCGGCGTGGCTCGGCCGCGTCGAACTCGACGTCGGCCGCATGGACGACCAGCCGCGCCGCTTCTCCGGCGGCATGCGCCAGCGGGTGCAGCTCGCCCGCAACCTCGTCACCCGCCCGCGCCTCCTGTTCATGGACGAGCCGACGGGCGGCCTCGACGTGTCGGTGCAGGCCCGGCTCCTCGACCTCATCCGCGAACTGGTGCGCGACCTCGGCATCGCGGCGATCGTGGTGACCCACGACATCGCCGTGGTGCGGCTGCTCGCCGACCGGCTCCTCGTCATGCACCGCGGCGAGGCGGTGGAGCACGGGCTGACCGACCAGGTCCTCGACGATCCCCAGCACCCCTATACCCAACTCCTCGTCTCCTCGGTGATGACGGCATGACGACCCCGCTCCTCCACGCCGAAGGGCTGTCCAAGACCTTCGTGCTGCACACCCAGGGCGGCGTCCGCATCCCGGTGTTCGACGCGCTCGACCTGATCGTCACGGCCGGCGAATGCGTCTGCCTCGACGGGCCGTCGGGGGCCGGCAAGTCGACGCTGATGCGCTGCCTCTACGCCAACTACCGCCCCGCCGCCGGCCGCGTGCGGGTGATGCACCGGGGCGAATGGGCCGACCTGACGGGGGCCGAGCCCTGGCGCCAACTCGAGATCCGGCGCGAGACGGTCGGCTACGTCAGCCAGTTCCTGCGCGTCATCCCCCGTGTTCCGGCGATCGAGGTGGTGATGGAGCCGGCCCGCGCCCGCGGCGTGCCGGCCGCCGTGGCGCGCGACCGCGCCGCCGACCTGCTGGCCCGCCTGCGCATCCCCGAGCGGCTCTGGTCGCTGGCACCCGCCACCTTCTCGGGCGGCGAGCAGCAGCGCGTGAACATCGCCCGCGGCCTGATCGCCGAACACCCGGTCCTTCTGGTCGACGAGCCGACGGCGTCGCTGGACGCCGCCAACCGGGCGACGGTGGTGGAGCTGATCCGCGCCCGCAAGGCGGCCGGGGCGGCGGTGGTCGGCATCTTCCACGACGCCGAGGTGCGCGGCCTCTTGGCCGACCGCGGCTTCGACGTCGCCCGGCGGAGGGTCGCGGCGTGATCGGCCGGGCGGGCGAGTTCATCCTGACCAACGCCCGCGTGGTGCTGGACGACCGCGTGATCGACGGCACGGTCCACGTGGCCGGCGGGATCGTCCGCGCGGTCGACGAGGGGGGGAGCCGCGTGCCCTGGGCGATCGACTGCGCGGGCGACCACCTCCTGCCCGGCCTGATCGACATCCATACCGACAACATCGAGAAGCACATCGAGCCGCGCGCCAAGGTGCGCTGGGACGGGATCGCCGCCGCCGTCGCCCACGACGCCGTCGTGACGGCGGCCGGCATCACCACCGTGCTCGACAGCGTGTCGGTGGGGGAGGGGATCGCGATTCCCGGCCGGCCGGAGATGCTGGCCCCCATGATCGAGGGCGTCCGCGGCGCCGCGGCGCTCGGCCTGCTGCGGGTGGACCACCGGCTGCACCTGCGCTGCGAGGTGATCGACCCCGAGGTCCTCGGCCTGTTCGAGCGGTGGGTGGACGACCCCCTCGTCCGCCTCGTCTCGGTGATGGACCACGCGCCCGGCCATCGGCAGACGCCCGACGTGCAGAAGTGGCGCGAGGCGTACCGCACCCACTACCGGATCTCCATGGAGGTGGTGGACGCCCACCTCGAGACCGCGATCGCGAATTCGCGCACGATCGGCCCCGTCAACCGCACGAAGATCGCCGCCGCCTGCCGCGACCGCGGCCTGGCGCTCGCCAGCCACGACGACGAGACCGAGGCCCATGTCGCCGAGGCCGCCGAGGCGGGCGTCGTGCTGTCGGAGTTCCCGACGACGCTGGCGGCCGCCGCGGCCGCGCACCGGCACGGGCTCTCGGTCGCGATGGGTGCGCCGAACGTCATCCGCGGCGGTTCCCACTCCGGCAACGTCGCCGCCGCCACCCTCGCCGGGGCGGGGCACCTCGACGTGCTGGCGTCCGACTACATTCCCGCCAGCCTGCTGCGCGCCGTCTTCCGCCTCGCGGCGGACGGCCTCGCCGACCTGCCGGCCGCCGTCCGCCTCGCGACGGCCAACCCCGCCCGCCTGTGCGGCATCGACGACCGCGGCCGGATCGCCGGGGGTCTCCGGGCCGATCTCGTCCGGGTCGTCTCGGCCGGGGGGCAGCCCCACGTCCGTGCCGTCTGGTCGGGCGGGCGTGCGGTGTACTAGAACCCCCGCG
>JBIJED010000566.1:0-2662 GCA_044343785.1 Azospirillales bacterium
GCGGGGTGGCCGGGCTGGCGGTCAGGGGGGGGCGGGGGGGGGCGGGGGGCGGCGACCCCCTCTCCCCCGACCCCTCCCCCCGGGGGGGGGAGGGGAGTGGGTCCGCGCGAGACTGCAACCGCGTTCCCTCCCCCCCCTGGGGGGAGGGACAGGGAGAGGGGGGGGCGCACCAGACCCTCTCCCTCCCGCTCGCCGCCTACCGTGCCGCCCGCACGACCTGGCCCGCCGACGCCCTCGCGCGGCAGGACGCCGCCTGGGGCCCGCCCGAGGGCGATTTCGCCTTCCGCGTCGTCCGCCTCGGCGCCCTCGTCGTGGCGCTCCAGCCCGATCGGGGACGGGGCCCGGACCGGCGGGCGGCCTATCACGATCCCGACCTGCCCCCGACCCACGCCTATGCGGCGTTCCACGTCTGGCTCCGGTCGTTCGATCCGCACGCGCTGATCCAGCTGGGAACCCACGGCACGCTCGAATGGCTGCCGGGCAAGGCGGTGGCGCTCTCGGCCGGGTGCTGGCCCGAGATCCTCCTGGGCCCGGTGCCGGTCGTCTATCCCTTCATCGTGAACAACCCCGGCGAGGCGGGGCCGGCGAAGCGGCGGCTGGGGGCGGTGACCATCGGCCACCTCACCCCGCCGCTGACGAAGGCCGGCCTCGGGGGGCCCGCCGCGGAACTCGAGGGGCTGATCGACGAGTACGGCGCGGCCGAGAGCCTCGATCCCCGCCGGGCGGCACTCCTGCGCGCGGCGATCCTCGACCGGGCGCGGGATGCCGGGCTGGCCGAGGAGTGCGGCATCGGGCCGGACACCGACCCGACGGACGCGCTCGTCCGCCTCGACGCCTGGCTCTGCGACCTCAAGGACATGGCGGTGCGCGACGGCCTCCACGTCTTCGGCCGCGCGCCCATCGGCGACGGGCTGGCGGCGGCGCTGTCGGCCACGCTGCCCGCGGTGGCGGCCGCGACGGTCGCCGACCGCGTCGCCGCCAGCGCGCCCGCCGAACGCGCGGCCCTCCTCGCCGCACTCGACGGCCGGCGGGTGGCGCCGGGGCCGGCGGGGGCGCCCAGCCGGGGCCGCCTCGACGTCCTGCCCACCGGCCGCAACCTGACGACCGTCGATCCGCGTGGCGTGCCGACCCCCACCGCCTGGGTCCTCGGCCGGCGCGCGGCGGACGCGGTCGTCGAGCGGCACCTGCAGGAGGCGGGCGACTGGCCGCGCCGGCTCGTGATCGACCTCTGGGCCTCGTCCGCGCTGCGGACCGGGGGGGACGACGTCGCGCAGGCGCTGGCGCTGATGGGCGTCGCCCCGGTGTGGGACGAGGCGGCGGCCCGGATCACGGGCGTCGAGGCGTGGCCGGCGGACGTTCTGGGCCGCCCGCGCGTCGACGTGACGGTCCGCGTCTCCGGCCTCTTCCGCGACGTGTTCGTGGAGCAGATCCGCCTCCTCGACCTCGCCGCGCGCACGGTGGCCGACCTCGACGAGCCGGACGACGTCAACCCCCTCGCGGCCGCCCGCCGACGGGACGGCGACCTCCGCCGCGTCTTCGGATCGGCGCCCGGCGTCTATGGCGCGGGGGCGGCGACGGTCGCGCTGGACGCGGACTGGGCCGACCGCGGACAGATCGGCGCCGCCTATCTCGCGGCCGGCGGCTGGGCGTTCGACGGGAGTGGCGATGCGGCGGCGGCGCCCGGGGCGTTCCGCGACCGGGTGGGCGGGGCCGACGCCCTCGTCCACGGCCAGGACGACCGGGAGCGTGACCTGCTGGACGGGGACGGCGTCGCCGATTTCGTGGGCGGATTCGCCGCCGCCGCCGCCTCGCTCGGGTCGTCCCCGCGCCTCTATCACGTCGACACGTCCGACGCCGCCGCCGGTCCCCGGGCGCGGACCCTGGCCGAGGAGCTGGCCCGCACCGTCCGCGGCCGGGCCTGCAACCCGCGCTGGATCCGCGGACAGATGCGCCACGGCTGGCGCGGGGCGGCCGAACTCGCCCAGGCCGTCGACGCGCTCTACGCCTTCGCCGCGACGACCGACGCGGTGCGTGCAGGCCAGTTCGACCTCGTCTACGAACGCTACGTCGAGGACGACGCGGTTCGGGACTTCCTCCTCGCCGCCAATCCGCCGGCGGCCGGGGCGATCGCCCGTCGGCTGGACGACGCGGTGCGGCGGGGCCTGTGGCGCCCGCGGCGGAACTCGGTGACGATGCGGCTCGCGGAGATGATGGAGGCCGGGCGGTGACGACGATCCCGGTGAAGGGCTGGTGCCCCGGCGCCCTGCGGCCGATGGAGACGGGCGACGGGCTGCTCGTGCGCGTCCGGATCCCGGGCGGACGCCTCGACGCGCCGACCGCCCGCGCGCTCGACGAGGCCGCGCGTCTGTTCGGCAACGGCACCGTCGAGCTGACCCGGCGGGCGAACCTGCAGATCCGCGGCGTGACCCGCGCGACCCTCGATCCGCTCCTCGACCGGCTGGACGCGCTGGCGCTGCTGGAGCCGAACGGGGCCGAGGCGGAGGCGGTGCGGAACGTGATCGGCCCCCCGCTCGCCGGGGTCGACCCGTCCGCGCTCGCGGACGTCCGGCCGGCCGTCGCCGCCCTCGAACGCCGTCTGTCGGAGGATGCGGCGCTGCACGCGCTGCCGGGCAAGTTCGGCGTGGTGGTCGACGACGGCGGG
>JBIJED010000063.1:0-9571 GCA_044343785.1 Azospirillales bacterium
CCGCACAAATCCCGCACATTCTTTCGGTCTTTCGCCGGGACCGGACGGCGACCGACGAACGAAGCCCCCTGTTCGCGCGTTGTCCCCGAAGGACGGTCACACGTCTGGAGAGGGTCATGAGCCGGCTGGTCGTCGTATCGAACAGGGTCGCCCCGATCGACGAGGGCAAGCCGCAGGCCGGTGGCCTCGCGGTCGCCATGGCGGAGGCGATGCAGGCGGCGGGCGGGCTCTGGTTCGGCTGGAGCGGGGAGGTGGCCGAGACGCCCGACCCCGAGCCCCGGGTCGTGACCAGCGGACGCCTCACCTACGCCACGCTCGATCTCTCGCAACAGGACCTCGACGAGTACTACAACGGCTTCGCCAACTCGACGCTCTGGCCCCTCTTCCACTATCGGCTCGGCCTGACCAGCTTCTCGCGCCGCACCTACGACGGCTATCGCCGGGTCAACGCCCGCTTCGCCGACGCCCTCCTCCCGCTGCTGCGCCCGGACGACCGGATCTGGGTGCACGACTATCACCTGATCCCGCTCGGTGAGGAGCTGCGCCGCCGCGGGGCGCGCCAGCGCACGGGGTTCTTCCTCCACACGCCCTTTCCCGCACCCGAAATCCTCGTCGCCCTGCCGCGGCACCGGGAGATCGTGCGCTGCCTGTGCGCCTACGACGTGGTCGGCTTCCAGACCGACCAGGACGTGCGGGCCTTCGCGAACTATACCTGCATCGAGGGCGGCGGCCACGCCGAGCCCATCGGGCCGGAGGGGTGCCGCATCGCCGCCTTCGGCTCCACCGTCCTCGTCCGCTCCTTCCCGATCTCGATCGACACGATGGCCCTCTCGTCGCTGGCCGAGGCGAACGCGAACAGCGAGACCACGGGGCGCCTCGTCGACAGCCTCGTCGGACGACACCTCATCATCGGGGTCGACCGGCTCGACTATTCCAAGGGGATCCCGCAGCGGTTCGAGGCGTTCCAGCAGCTCCTCGAGGACCATCCGGAATACCGCGGGCAGGTCTCCTTCCTCCAGATCGCCCCGCCCACGCGCAGCGACGTGCCGGAGTACCAGCAGATCCGACGCGAACTCGAATCGCTCGCCGGCTACGTCAACGGCCGCTTCGCCGAGTTCGACTGGGTTCCGATCCGCTATCTCAACAACGGCTTCGGCCGGACGACGCTGGCGGGCTTCTATCGCGCGGCCGACGTCGGCTTCGTCACGCCGCTGCGGGACGGCATGAACCTGGTCGCCAAGGAGTACGTGGCCTGTCAGGACCCGGAGGATCCCGGCGTGCTGGTGCTGTCGCGCTTCGCGGGTGCCGCCCGGGAACTCGGGGCGGCGCTGATCGTCAATCCGTTCGATATCGAGGGGACGGCGGAGGCGCTGCACCGGGCGCTCTCGATGCCGGTCGAGGAACGGCGGGACCGGCATGCGGACCTGATGGCGGTGCTGACCCGCAACGACATCGATGCCTGGCGGCAGGCGTTCGTGGACGCCTTGACAGGGCCGCCGGTGCCGGCCTGACTGCGACCACGGCCGACGCCGGACCGACCCCGCAGGAGTTCCCGCCATGACCGCATCCGCCCCGCGTGCCGTCGGTGCCGACAGCCCCGCCCTGGTCGGCGACATCGGGGGCACCAACGCCCGCTTCGCGCTTCTGGCACCCGACGGGAGCGTGGGCGAGATCCGGATCCTGCGCTGCGCCGATCATCCGGGGCTCGACGCCGCCGCCGAGGCCTATCTCGCCGCGGTGGCGCCGCCGGTGCGGCCGCGCCGCGCCGCGATCGCCGTCGCCGGGCCGGTGTCGGGCGACTGGTTCGAGCTGACCAACCACGGCTGGCGGTTCTCCGTCCGGGCGGTGGCGGAGCGCCTGGGGCTGGAGCGGCTGGACCTCGTCAACGACTTCTCCGCTGTCGCCCTCGCCCTGCCCCACCTCGGCCCGGACGACCGGCGTCAGATCGGGCCGGGAACGGCGCAGGCCGGCCGCCCCATCGCCGTCCTCGGGCCGGGGAGCGGCCTCGGCGTCGGGGGCGTGGTGCCGGCCGGAACCGACTGGGTGGCCCTCGCGACCGAGGGCGGACACGTCACGATGGCGGCCGCGGACGACCGCGAGGCCGCGGTCCTGGCCGCGCTGCGCCACCGGTTCGGACACGTGTCGGCCGAGCGCGTGGTCTCCGGCATGGGCCTCCCGAACCTGCACCGGGCCCTCGCCGCCGTCGACGGGGCCGAGGCCCCGGACCGCGACGCGGCGGCGATCAGCGAGGCGGCGCTGGCCGGGACCGATCCGCGCAGCGTGGAGGCGCTGACGATGTTCTGCGCCATGCTCGGCACGGTCGCGGGCAACCTCGCCCTCTCGCTCGGCGCGCAGGGCGGGGTGTTCGTGGCCGGCGGGATCGTGCCGCGGCTCGGCGACTGGTTCGACCGCTCGCCCTTCCGCGACCGGTTCGAGGCCAAGGGGCGGATGCGCGCCTACCTCGCCCCCATCCCCACCCACGTGGTGACCCACCCCCTGCCCGCCTTCGTCGGCCTCGCCGCGGCGGTCGCGGCGGGTCGACGGATCCAGGACGGCGCCGCCCAATGACCGTTGACCTCTTCGCCGCGACGGCCACGCCCGCCGACGCGCGGCTTCCCTTCGTCCCCTACGCGGGCCCGACCGACCCGTCGGGCCCGAAGATCGCGCTGATCGGCGAGGCGCCGGGCGCCGACGAGGCGCGCCTGGGAACCCCCTTCGTCGGGCGGGCGGGCCAGCTTCTGGACGACGCGCTGCGGGCCGCCGGCATCGACCGTCGCGCCTGCCTCGTCGGAAACACGTTCCGCCTCCGCCCGCCCGACAACAAGGTCGCGCACTTCTTCGCCTCGCGCGCCCGGGCGCGGAAGGAGGGGTTCGCCGTCGCCGAGGCGTGGGGGCCCTTCAACGCCCGGTACGTGAAGGCCGCCTTCGCCGGGGAGGTCGAGCACCTCGGCGCGATGCTCGCCGCCTTCGGCCCGCGGGTGGTGGTGGCGCTGGGCGGGACGCCGCTCTGGGCGCTGACCGGCCTGTCGGGGATCACCAGGGAGCGCGGGCGGCGGCTGGAAAACCGGCTCCTGCCCGGCGTGCCGGTGGTGGCGACCTTCCACCCCAGCTTCGTGCTGCGCGGGAACCGGGCCGACATGCCGACGATGGAGGCGGACCTGATCCTCGCGCTCTCGGTCGCCCGCGACTGAGACCGTTGCCACAATCGCAACGATGCGGTTCGGTTCGTCCGGATTATCAGGACAATGAGGAACGGTCATCTTCCCACCCGACGGCGGCGTCCCCGCGACGCCGCACAAACGAGAGGGAGAGTGCGATGAACGAGACCCGGGCCGCCGACTACGGCGCCTTCCTGCTCCGCGTGGCGATGGGCGTGATGCTCCTCGCCCATGGCCTGCTCCTCAAGGTGATGACCTTCGGCTTCGCCGGCACCGCCGGCTTCTTCGCGTCGATCGGCTATCCGCCGGCCCTCGCCTACGTCGTCATCATCGCCGAGGTGGTCGGCGGGGTGATGCTGATCCTCGGCGTCCACGGCCGCTGGGTCTCGCTCGCCCTGGTGCCGATCATGATCGGCGCGACGATCCAGCACCTGCCGAACGGCTGGCTGTTCGGTGCCCCGAACGGCGGGTGGGAGTTCCCGGCCTTCTGGACCGTGACGCTCGTCGTCCAGGCCCTGATCGGCGACGGCGCCTTCGCGCTGAAGCCGGCGGCGCTGCCCGCGGTCGGCGGCAAGTCCGAGACCGCCCGCGCCCACTGACGTTCCGGCCCCGGCGGCACGGCCGCCGGGGTCCTGTTCCGTGGAGGACCCCGCGATGGACCGCCTTCCCGCCCTCTTCGTCTCCCACGGCTCGCCGATGCTGGCGATCGAGGACAGCCCCGCCCGGCGCTTCCTCGCGGGCCATGGCGAGGCCCTGGGCCGGCCGACGGCGATCGTGGTGGTCTCCGCCCACTGGGAGACGCACACCCCGGCGGTGAGCGCCGCCCCGCGGCCGGAGACGATCCACGATTTCGGCGGCTTCCCCGACGCGCTCTATCGCCTGGGCTATCCGGCGGCCGGCGCGCCCCACCTCGCGCAGCGGATCGCCGGCCTCATGCGCGACGCGGGCGCGCCGGTGACGGTCCACCCGACGCGCGGCCTCGACCACGGCGCCTGGATCCCGCTCATGCTCATGGACCCGGCGCACGATGTCCCGGTGCTTCAGGTGGCGGTGCAGACGCACGCCGGCCCCGGGTGGCACCTGCGGCTGGGGGAGATCCTGCGGCCGCTGCGCGACGAGGGCGTGCTGATCGTCGGCTCGGGTGCCATGACGCACAATCTCCACGCGTTCTTCCGTGGCGGCTACGGGCCGGACAGCCCGGCGCCCGGATGGGTCACGGGCTTCGCCGACTGGATGGCCGATGCGATCGCCGCGGACCGGCGCGACGACCTCCTCGACTATCGGACGCGCGCCCCCCACGGGGCGGAGAACCATCCGACCGAGGAACACCTCCTGCCGCTGTTCGCGGCCCTCGGGGCGGCCACGCCGGGGGGCGCGCGCACCCGCGTCCACGCCAGCAACAGCCACGGGGTGCTGGCGATGGACGCCTACGCCTTCGCCTGACCGGGGTCCGGACCCGTCCGGGCAACCCAGACATGCAGGGCCGACGGGTGGGGATCGGGCGTCGACAGGTTAGATTGTGGTCGGCAGACCGCCATCAGGACCGGGCGATGACCCTTGCCGTCACCGAGCGCCAGTCGGAGACCCTGCCGACGGGCGCCCGCCCCTCGATCCTGCTGCTCGTGGTGATGGTGGCCCTCAGCCCCTTCGCCATCAACGTGATCGCCCCGTCCCTTCCGGCCCTCGCCGAGGCGTTCCGGACCGACTACGGGACGGCGCAGCTCACCCTCACCTGGTATCTGGCGGGCGTGGCGGCGGGCCAGCTGATCTTCGGCCCCCTGTCGGACCGGTTCGGCCGGCGGCCGGTCCTGCTCGTCGGCCTGACCACCTACGTCGCCGGCAGCCTCGCCTGCCTCCTCGCCCCCACGATCGACCTGCTGATCGCCGGCCGGATCGCCCAGGCGCTCGGCGGCTGCGCCGGCATGGTCCTCAGCCGGGCGATCGTGCGCGACGTCTGGGGCCGCGACAGGGCGGCCAGCGTGCTGGGCTACGTCACGATGGGCATGGCGCTGGCGCCCATGCTGGCCCCCACCATCGGCGGGCTGCTGGAAAGCTGGTTCGGCTGGCGCGCCGCCTATTGGGCGATGCTGGGCGGGGGCGTCGCGGTCGTCGTCTTCGCGACCGCCCGGCTGCCCGAGACCCATTTCGACCGCACCCGTTCCATCAGCCCCGGGGCGATGGCGACGGGCTACGCGGTGCTGCTGCGCAACCCGCTCTTCGTCGCCTACACGGCGACCGGCATGTTCAACACCTGCCAGTTCTTCGCCTTCCTCGGCGCCGTGCCCTTCGTCGCGATGTCGATCATCGGGGTGGAGCCCTACGTCTACGGGCTCTACTTCATGATCATCTCCGCCGGCTACATGATCGGGAACTTCCTCAGCGGCCGGTTCGCCACGCGGTTCGGCGTCCAGCGGATGCTGCTTCTGGGCTGCTCCACCTGCCTCGTCGCCACGCTGATCCTGGCGGTCTGCGTCCGGGTCGGGCCGCTCACGGCGCTCGACATCTTCCTCCCGATGTCGCTGGGCGCGATGGGCAGCGGGATGATCCTGCCGAGCGCGATGGCCGGTGCGGTCGGCGTCACGGCGCGGGCGGCGGGTGCGGCGTCCGGGCTGATGGGCTTCGTCCAGATGGCCGCGGGGGCCATGGCCAGCTTCGCCGTCTCGCATTTCGAGGGCGTGATGCTGGAGGCGATGGTGATCGCCGTCGTGCTGTCCGCCTCGGCCGCCTTCGCGAGCCAGCTCGTCACCCGCGCGCTCGTCGCCCGCCAGGCCCTCGCCGCGGCCGGCTGAGACACCGGGCGGGTCCCGGGGTTCGGCCGCGAGGACGCCGATCGGGGCGCGCCGCGGCGTTCCGCACCCCTTGCCGAACCCGCCCGCGCGCCCCACAACCATCCCATGGGCGCACCGCCCGCTGGAGCCTCCCGCGATGCCCGACACCCATGCCGCCGCCGACCCCCGCGACCTCCTCGCCGACCTGATCGCCCGGGCCCGGGCGAAGGGCGCCGACAGCGCCGACGCGGTCCTGTTCGAGGGCACGTCGCTGTCGCTGTCGCAGCGCCTCGGCAAGCCGGAGCGGCTGGAACGGAGCGAGGGGCGCGACCTCGGCCTGCGGGTCTTCGTCGGACGCCGGCAGGCGGTCGTGTCGACCACCGACCAGCGCCCGGCGCTGCTGGAGGAGATGGTGGAGCGCGCCGTCGCCATGGCCCGCGCCGTTCCGGAGGATCCCTTCTGCGGCATCGCCGATCCCGACGCGATCGCGACCGGCCCGGCGCCCGACCTCGACGGCGAGGATCCGGTGGAGCCGGCGGCCGAGGTGCTGATCGAGCGTGCGAAGGCCGCGGAAGCGGCGGCGCTGGCCGTGGCCGGGGTGACGAACTCGGAAGGGGCCGAGGCGGGATGGAGCCGGTCGGCCGTCTGGATGGCGGCCAGCAACGGCTTCGCCGGCGGCTATGCCGCCACCCGCCACAGCGTCTCGGTCTCGGTCATCGCCGGCACGGGCACGGCGATGGAGGTCGACCACGACTTCGACACCACGGTCCACGGCGCCGACCTCGACGATCCCGAGGCCCTCGGCCGGAGGGCCGGCGAGCGGGCGGTGCGCGCGCTGAACCCGCGCCGGGTACCGACGACGAAGGTGCCGGTGATCCTCGATCCGCGCGTCTCCCGCGGGCTCCTGTCCAGCTTCGCGGGCGCCGTCAACGCCGCCTCGATCGCCCGCGGCGTCAGCTTCCTCAAGGACCGGATGGGCCAGCGCGTGTTCGCGCCCGGCATCACCATCGTCGACGACCCCTTCCTCGCCCGTGGCCTGCGCTCCAAGCCCTTCGACGGCGAAGGCGTGCGGCCGCGGCGGCGCGCGGTGATCGAGGACGGGCTGCTCACGACGTGGTTCGTGGACCTCCGCGCCGGCCGCCAGCTCGGCATCCCCTCGACCGGCCACGCGAGCCGCGGCACCGGCGGCCCGCCCTCGCCCGCGCCGACGAACCTCTGGCTGGAGCCGGGCCCGCGCAGCCCGGAGGCCATGATCCGCGACGTCGGCACGGGCTTCTACGTCACCAGGCTGCTCGGCCACGGCGCCAACATCGTCACCGGCGACTACAGCCGCGGGGCCGCCGGCTTCTGGATCGAGAACGGCGAGATCGCCTATCCGGTGGCGGAGGTGACGATCGCGGGCAACCTCAAGGACATGTTCGCGACGATGGAGCCCGCGTCCGACCTGCGCATCCGCTTCGGCATGGACGCGCCGACGGTGCTGCTGCACGGCATGACCGTCGCCGGAAGCTGACGGCCCCGGGGCGGGATCGGCGGGGCGCGACCGAGCCCCGCTAGTCCTGGTCCTCGGTCGGAACGCCCTGGCGGAAGGGCGCGAATTCGGCCAGATCCTCGATCTGCCGCGCCACCGCCCGACGCTCGCGCTCGAGATGGTCGTCGAGCGCCGCGCGGAAACCGGGGTCGCGGACCCAGTGGGCGCTGTAGGTGGTGACCGGAAGGTAGCCCCGCTGGATCTTGTGCTCCCCCTGCGCGCCCGCCTCCACCCGCGCGAGGCCGCGGGCGATGGCGACGTCCATCGCCTGATAGTAGCAGGCCTCGAAATGCAGGAAGGGCACGTCGACGACCGCACCCCAGTTTCGGCCGTAGAGCGTGTCGGTGCCGAGCAGGTTCAGCGCCCCGCAGATCCACTCGCCCTCCCGCCGGCCGAGGATCAGCACGATGCGGTCCGCCATCACCTCCCCCAGCCGGCGGAAGAAGGCGCGGTTGAGATAGGGGGTGCCCCACTTCCGCCCGGCCGTGTCCCTGTAGAAGCGGTGGAAGGCGTCCCAGTGCTCCGGCTCGAGGTCGCCGCCGGACAGCGCGGCGAAGGTGACGCCCGCGTCGGCCACGTCGCGCCGCTCGCGCCGGATGGACTTGCGCTTGCGGGAATTGAGGGCGCCGAGGAAGTCGTCGAAGGTGGCGTAGTCCGCGTTCTCCCAATGGTACTGCTGGCCGGTCCGGCGCAGCCACCCGGCGCGCCCGAGCGCGTCCCACTCGCCCTCGCTGGGGAACGTCACGTGGAGCGAGGAGACGCCCATCTGGGCCGCGACCGTCTCCAGCGCCACCGTCATGAGGGCGAAGGTGCCCTCGGGCGCCCCGGGGCGGAGCATGATCCGCGGACCCGTCACCGGCGTGAAGGGGACCGCCGACTGCAGCTTGGGATAGTAGGCGCCGCCCGCCCGCTCGTACGCGTTCGCCCAGCCGTGGTCGAACACGTACTCCCCGTACGAGTGGGACTTGAGGTACAGCGGGACGATGCCGATCACACGCCCGTCCGGGCCGGTGGCGACGAGGTGCTGGGGCTTCCAGCCCGTCCGGCCGCCGACGCACCCCGTCTCCTCCAGCGCCTTCAGGAAGGCGTGGCCGACGAACGGGTTGTCGGGTCCGGCGCAGGCGTCCCAATCCGCCGCGGAGACGGCGTCGAGGGTCGCGATCAGGCGGAAGGTCGGCGTGTCCGGTCCATCGGGCATTCGCGACTCGCGGCGGCGGAAGAGACGGGCGAGGCGCCCGGCAGGACCAAGGTGGACCACCGTCGCGCCCCGCCAAGACCGCCCTTGCTGTCAGAGGAGTTCGAAGACGCCCTCGACCTCGACCGCGACGCCGAGCGGGAGCGAAACGCTGCCCACGGCCGAGCGTGCGTGGTGCCCCGCCTCGCCGAAGATCTGGACGATCAGCTCCGAGGCGCCGTTGATCACCTTCGGCTGGTCGCCGAAGTCGGGCGGGCAGTTCACGAAGCCGACCAGCTTCAGCGCATGGCTCACCCGGTCGAGGTCGCCGCCCGCCGCCACCTTGAGGTGGGCGACGAGGTTGAGGGCGCAGAGCCGCGCGGCCTGATGGCCCTCCTCGATCGTATAGGTCTCGCCCACCTTGCCGACGAACCGCCGCTCGCCGTTCCACTGGGGGATCTGGCCCGCGATCCAGACCTGCTTGCCCGACAGGCGCCAGGGCACGTAGGCGGCGGCCGGTGCACCGGGCGTGGGCAGCTCGATCCCGAGTTCCTTGAGGCGCGCCTCGATCCGTCCGGCCATGTCCCGTTTCCATCCGTCAGCGGTTAGTGTGATGGGGGGACGTTAGCGGCGGGGCCGGCGTTCGTCGAGGGCAGCGGAACGGAAAGGACGACAAGATGCGGACGGTCGCGATGCCGGACGGGACGACGATGCCGGCGCTGGGCATCGGCACGTGGCGGATGGGGGAGCGGGCGGCGGCGCGGGCAGCGGAGGTCGCGGTCGTGCACCTCGCCCTCGACCTCGGCGTGACGCTGATCGACACGGCCGAGATGTACGGCGAGGGCGAGGCGGAGCGCATCGTCGGCGAGGCCGTCGCGGGCCGGCGCGACGGGCTGTTCATCGTCTCCAAGATCTATCCCAGCAACGCCCGCACCGCGGC
>JBIJED010000102.1:0-8181 GCA_044343785.1 Azospirillales bacterium
GGGACGAGGAAGCGCCCGCCCCAGCCCCGGACATGGTCGAGCTGGCGCATGATCTCCTCCCTCAGGTTCCACGGCAGGATCAGCACCACGTCGGGCCGAGCGGCGTCGAGGCGCTCGGGCGGAAGGACGGGGATGCGCGTTCCCGGCAGCAGCCGTCCGTGCTTGTAGGGGTTGCGGTCGACCGTGAAGTCCACGAGGTCGGTGCGGATCCCGCAGTAGTTGAGCAGCGTGTTCCCCTTGCCGGGCGCGCCGTAGCCGACGATCCGCCGCCCCTCGTCCTTCAGGTCGCCGAGAAGCCGGACGAGGCGGCGCTTGGTCCGCTCGACCCGCCGGGCGAAGTCCGCGTAGGTCGCGACGGCATCGAGCCCCGCCTCCGCCTCGGCGCGCCGCACCCGGTCGAGGGCCTCGCCTTCGTCGCGTGCCGACGCGGCGTGGCGGACGTGCAGGCGCAGCGACCCGCCGTGCGTGGGCAGCAGGTCCACGTCGAACACCCTGAGCCCGTGCGCGGCGAGGATCCGCTCCGACGTGGCCAGGGAGAAGTAGGAGAAATGCTCGTGATAGATCGTGTCGAACTGCGTCTCCTCGATCAGGCGGAGAAGATGCGGAACCTCGATCGTGAGTACGCCGTCGGGCTTCAGGATCCGGGCGAGCCCGGCCACGAAGTCGTTGAGGTCGGGCACCTGGGCCAGCACGTTGTTGGCGACGACCAGGTCCGCCGTCCGCCCCTCGCCCGCCAGCTCGTCGGCGAGCGCGCGCCCGAAATAGGCGACCCGCGTGGGGACGCCGCGGGCGATCGCGGCGTGGGCGACGTTCGCCGCCGGCTCGATGCCGAGGCAGGGGATGCCCCGCGCCGTCACCTCGCGCAGGAGATAGCCGTCGTTGCTGGCGACCTCGACGACGAAGCTGTCGGCCCCGAGCCCGAGCCGCGCCGCCATCGTGGCGACGTGGGTCCGGGCGTGCGCGAGCCAGGTCTCCGAGAAGGAGGAGAAATAGGCGTATTCGTCGAAGATCTCCCGCACGGGGACGTACTCGCCGATCTGCATCAGCCGGCAGTCGCCGCAGATCCTCACGTCGAGCGGGTGGAACATCTCGCCCGCGCCGGCGCGTTCGGGCGGGACGAAGCTCTCGCACGGCGGGGAGAGGCCGAGGTCCACGACCGGATGCAGGTCGCCGCCGCAGAACCGGCAGCGTGTCCGCCCCCTTTCGCCGTCAGGGCCATCCCCGCCCGGCCTCGCGATCGTCGTCACCGTCCCTTGCATGGGCCCCCCCGCCGTCCCGCGAGGATCATGCTTGGCATTGCGGCACGGCGCCGACGACGGCGCATAAGGAGGCGGCGGAACGGGCGCGGTCCTCCCTCCGACGCGCACACCCCCCGAACGGAGGGGGGAATGGCGCGGGGGCGCCGCCGCCTCCATCCTGACGTCCGTGACCACGACCTGCCCCGCCTGCGACGGCGCCGACCTCCGGCCCGTCATCGACCTCGGTCGCCTCCCGGCGAACGGGACCCGGCCGTTCCCGACGCGCGCGGCGGCGCTCGCGGAGCCCACGGGCCGGGTCCGCCTCGTGGCGTGCGGCGCCTGCGGCTTCGTCTTCAACGCCGCGTTCGATCCCGCCCTCGTCCATGTCGGTCCCGACCTGGAGGAGACGCAGGCGGCCTCCCCCGCCTTCGTCCGCCTCCAGCAGGACCTCGCGAGGGACATGGTCGCGCGCCACGGCCTCGCCGGCGGGCGGTTCCTGGAGATCGGATGCGGCAAGGGGGAGTTCCTGGCCCTGCTGGCGGATGCGGCCGAGGGGTCCGGCGAGGGTTTCGACCCGGCGTTCGTGCCCGGCCGGGCCGGCCCGGGCGAGGCGCGGATCCGCGTGCACCGCCGCTTCTTCGAACCCGCCGACGCCGCGACGGCCCGCGCGGACGCGGTCGTCTGCCGGATGACGCTGGAACACGCGGCGGACCCGGCCCGCCTCGTCGACCTCGCCCGCGACGCGGCGACCGCGACCGGGGCGCCGGTGATCTTCACCGTGCCCGAGGCGCTCCACCTGCTGCGCGCCGGCAACCCGTTCGAAGTCCATCACGAGCACGCCGGCTACTTCACGCCGGGCTCGCTCGCCAGGCTGTTCCGGCGGCGTGGCCTGTCCGTCACCGACATCCGCGTCCTCCACGGCGGACAGTGCCTCCTGATCGAAGCCCGTCCGGGCGGGAGGGGGGGCGCGGCGCTCCCGGTCGAGGAACCGCCCGACGAGACGCTGGCCGCCGCCATGGGGTTCGCCGCCGCCGCCGCGCGCACCGTCGACCGCTGGCGGGCCCGGATCGCGGGCTGGCGCGCGGACGGGGACGGCGTGGTGCTCTGGGGCGCCGGATCGCGGGCGACGACGCTCGTGAACCTGCTGCAGGCGGGTCCCGAGGTATCGGCGGTTGTCGACGCGAACCCGCGACGCGACGGCACCTTCGTCGCCGGGACCGGACATCGCGTCGTGGCGCCGCACCGGCTGCCGACGCTGCGACCCCGGCTCGCGGTCGTCCTGAACCCCGTCTACCGCGACGAGGTCCGCGGCATGCTGGCGGCGGTGGGGCTGGGATCGACCGTGGTCGAGACGGCCTGACCGCCCGGCAGCAGTGCGGCCATCCGGTCGAGGACACGCGCCCGGTCGGGATGCACGAAGACGAAGTTGTGGACGTAGTCGGCCGGGTGGGCGGCGCCGACGGGCTTGGAGCGCCCCGGGTCCTGGTGGCGCGCGGGATCGAAGGCCGACAGCGGATGCAGCGCGCCATCGTGGACGAAGTGGCCCGCGTAGCCGAGTTCCCCCATCAGGGCCGCGATCTCCGCCAGGTTGCCCCGGCGGTGCCGCTCCTCGGCCCCCACGAGCACGACCGGCCGCCATCGCGCGAGGGTCCGCCGTCCGCCCCTCAGGACCGCCGCCTCGTGCCCCTCGGTGTGGACCTTCAGCACGGCGACGTCCCGCAGGTCGAGCCCGTCGAGGGTGCGCAGCGGCACCGTGAGCGTCCGCCGTTCGAACTCGCGGTTCGCGCCGGGCTCCAGGGTGGCGCGCGACGGCAGGTCGGCATCCCCGAGCCGGGGAATGGCGAGCGTCGCCTCCCCTTCGCGGTCGGAGAGCGCCACGGCGAGGACCGTGGCGCGCCGGCCCAGCCCCCGACGCAACCGGTCGGCCAGCGCCGGGACCGGCTCGATGGCCACGAGGGCCCGCGAATGGCGGCGGAGGTGGACCGCATAGACGCCGAGGTTCGCCCCGACGTCCACGGCGATCCCGTCGCGATCGCACAGTGCCGGGACGAGGGCCAGTTCCCGCTCGCCGCCGCGCAGCGCACGGCGGGCGCGGATGGCGAGCCGGAGGGACTCGGGCAGGACCCGGCGCAGGACGGACGAGGGGATCGGCATGACCCGATCTCCGGCCAACGGAGCGGGTCGCACAAGCGCGCACGCGGGATCGCCCGGACCGGTCGACGGCTCATCCGGGGGGCTCATCCGGGGTCGTCCGGGTGCGCAGCGGCGCCGCGCCATGCGACCTGAGACAAGACGACCGGGCGATGCGCGCCGGGTCCGGTGCCATCGCCCCGAGTGGAGATCGACGTGACCGCACAGCGAACGCCCACGCCGGGCCGGGCCGAAGACGCCGCGCGACCGGACCCGGAGACCGCCGCCCGGGAGGCGGTCCGCATGACCGCCGAGGCGGCGGCGACGGGGTTCGCGCTGTTGGCGGCGAGCCTCGACGCCCACGCGGCCGAGCCTCGCGATCCCGCGGCGACGAGGGCCCTGGCGGACCTGCGGCGGCGCCTCGGGATCCTGATCCGGGCGACGACACGCGCGGCCGACGCGCCCGACGGACGCACGGTCGACGTCGGTGCGCTGTTGCGCGATACGGTGATGCGGCACGCGATCCCCGCCCAGGACGCGGGGATGGCGATCGACCTGTCGGTGAGCGCCGACGCGGCGCCGGTCGCGGGGGACATCGCCATCCCGGTCCTTCTCGTCGCGGACGAACTCGTCCGCAACGCGCTGCGATACGCCTTCCGGGGCCGCTCGTCCGGGCTCGTGCGGGTCGAACTGCGGCAGCGGGGAAACAACCTCCTGCTCTCGGTCCGCGACGACGGGATCGGCATCTCCGGGAAGACCCTCCTGGCCAGCGGCTGCGGGCTCGGGCTCACGCACGAGCTGATCCAGCGCGTCGGCGGAACCGTCTTCATCTGGCGCGAGGTCGGCACCTCCGCCCTCGTGTCGGTTCCCCTCGCAGCACCGCACCCGGAAGGACGGGGGATCCCGTGAGGGTCCTCGTCACCGGGGCGGACGGGTACATCGGCGCGGTGCTCTGCCCCGTCCTCGCCGACCACGGCCACGCGGTCGTCGGGCTCGACACGCGATTCTACGCGGCGGGCCTTCTCTATCCGGACCTCGCCGACCGGCCGGCCGGCCTGCGCCGGGACACCCGCGACGTCGGACCGGCGGACCTCGAGGGCTTCGACGCGGTCGTGCACCTGGCCGAACTCTCCAACGACCCCCTCGGCGCGCTCGCGCCGACGATCACGCGCGAGATCAACCACCGCGGCAGCATGACCCTCGCCAGGGCGGCGCGGGCCGCGGGCGTCCGCCGGTTCGTCTACGCCTCGTCGTGCAGCGTCTACGGCGCCGGCGGGTCCGACGTCCGGACCGAGACGTCGCCCACAGCACCCCTCACCGAATACGCGGCCTGCAAGCTCGCCTGCGAGGCCGAGCTCGGCGGGATGGCCGCGGAGGGGTTCGCCACCACCTGCCTGCGCAACGCGACCGCCTTCGGCGCGTCGCCGCGGATGCGCTTCGACATCGTGCTGAACAACCTGTGCGGCCTCGCAGCGACGACCGGGGCCGTCGCGATGACCAGCGACGGGACGCCGTGGCGCCCCCTCGTGCACGTGCGCGACATCGCCCGGGCGGTGGCCCTCGTCCTCGAAGCGCCCGAGGACAGGGTCCGCGGCGAGATCCTGAACGTCGGCGACGACGACCAGAACCTCCGCGTGCGCGAGATCGCCGGCATCGTGGGCGACGTCTATCCCGACTGTCGGATCACCTATGGTCCGCCGTCCGGCGACGACCGCAGCTACCGCGTCTCCTTCGCGCGGATCCGCGCGGTGCTGCCCGGCTTCGCCTGCCGGCACACGGTCCGGGACGGTGCGCGGGAACTGCGGGCGCTCTTCGACGCGATCGGGCTCGATCGCGACACCTTCGGCGCGACGCCGTTCACCCGGCTGGCGGAACTGCGGCGCCTGCTCGACGCGGGCCTTCTCGACGCCTCGTTCCGCTGGCGGGTGCCGTCGCCGTCGCTGCCCCCCCACCGTCCGGATGAGCGGGGCGGCGGAGGCCTTCCCGCGGCCGACGGATCCCCGGAGTGGAGTGACCGGCCGCGCCCTTGAGGGCGGGGGTGTGCATGGCGGTCGTCGGGGCCCGGACACCGGTGGCCCCCCTCCTGCCGGCCCGCGCCGCGAGATCCGCGGACGGGCGCGCCCGATGGGCCTCGTGCGTATCCCCGTGTCCTTGCGTCGCGGGCCGTCAGGCGTCGAGGCGGTCCCGCAGCAGCGCCGCGGCCCCGACGAGGCCGGCGTCGCGGCCGAGGCGCGCGGGGACGACGGTCGGGCGTTCGAGATCGGGCAGGACCGCGAGGCGCGCCGCGAGGCGGGCACGGAACCCGGCGGCCGGACCGAGCCCGCCCTCGAGCACCACGAGATCGGGCGCCAGCAGCATCTGCACGTCCCGCAGCGCGGCGGCGAGGGCGTCGACGGCGGCCCCGACGGCCGCGACCGCCCCCGGCTCCCCGGCGTCCGCCGCGGCGAGCGCGACGACGAAATCCGTCCGGTCGGTCGGCCCGCCGGGAACCGGCTCGCACGAGACGACGAGCAGGATGCCCCGATGTTCAAGGATCCGCGCGTCCGCCGGGCGGTGATGCGCGCCATCGACCGCCGGGCGATCATCGCGAGCCTCGACGTCATGCGCCGCATCGGGACCGGCCTCGTCATGCTGGTGGCGCTCAGCCTGTTCGTGTTCGTGCTGCTGCGTCTCGCCCCCGGCGACCCGATCGACGCCTTCATCGACCCCTCCGCCCCGCTGTCGCCGAACGAGCTGGCCGAGGCCCGGGCGCGCCTCGGGCTCGACCGGCCGGTGCTCGTCCGGTCGGCCTGTTCGTCTTCTCGGTCCACCTCGGCTGGGCGCCGTCGTCCTGCGGAGCTGACCGGCCCCTCGCGGCAGCGGCACGCGTCGCGGATCGTCATCGGCCGGTCCGCCCCGGCCGACGCCCCGGCCGGCGCCGCCGACGCACCACGGCGCGCCGGATCCGTTGTACGATGTGCGCCGATCGGTCGGATGGCGGAGGTTCGTCGTGGCCCGTATCCCGTTTCTCGCCGCCGCCGCGCTGGCGGCGACGGTCCTCGCCGGCCCCGCCCGGTCCGCACCCGGCTTCGACTGCGCGCGGGCCGAGAGCCCGTCCGAACGGCTCGTCTGCGGCGACCGCGGGCTCGCCGACCTCGACCGGCGGACGGCGGACGCCTATCGCGAACGGCTCGAGGCCAGCGAAGGCGCCCCGCGCGAGGCGCTGGTGGCCGAGCAACGCGCGTGGCTTCGCACGCGCGACGCGAGCTGCGGCCTGCCCGCCCGGGGCGCCCCGCCGGACGCCGCGCGCCTCGCGCTCGCCGCCTGCCTCGCCGACGTCTATTCCGCCCGGCTGGCCTCGCTGACCGCGCGGGCGCCGCGCCCGCCTTCGGTGGCACCCGACGCCTTCGCCTTCGGCGGGGTGGAGGGGAACGCCGAGCTGCGCTTCGCGTCCGATTGGCGGCGCGAGGGCACCGCACCCGCCGCCTGCCTCGTCTTCACCGGGCCGGTCGGTCCCGACGCGGCCGCCCCTCGCTTCCTGCGCGCGGCACCCGAGGACGCCGTTCGCTGGACCGTGAAGGACGGGCGGATCTGCGCCGAAGGGTTGGCCTGGGGCCGGGCCTACACGGTGCGCCTGTCCGCCGGTCTGCCTGCGGCCGACGGCCGTGGGCTGCCCGCCCCGCGCACCGTGCGGCTGGACTTCGGCGGCGACGACCGCTCGGTCGCCTTCGTGGGCAGCGGCTTCGTCCTCCCGCGCGCCGGCACGACGGGCGTGCCGATCGAGACCGCGAACCTCGACCGCGTGCGGGTCCGCGTGATCCGGGTGAACGACCGCGACGTGGTCCGCCAGCTCTCGCGCCGGTGGTGGCGCGGCGACCTCGACATGGGCGAGGACGTGCGGGTGATCGAGCGCGGGGCGGGCTTCGCCGTCTGGGACGGCGTGCTCTCGGTCGACCGGCCGGCGGGCGCGCCCGCGGCGGCGAAGACCGTCACGTCGTTCCCGCTGGCCGACGTGCTGCGCGACCGCGCGCCGGGCGCCTACCTCCTCGTCGCGGCTCCGGACGAGCGCGAGATCGCGGGGCTGGAGGACTACGGCTACGGCCTCGACGTGGGCGCGCGCGCGCCGCGCACCCGCTGGGTGGTGGAGACCGACCTCGCGCTGACCACCTTGCTGGCCGCGGGCGGGCTCGACGTCTTCGCCCGCTCGCTGGACACCGCGCAGCCCGCGGCGGGGGTGGAGGTCGCGCTCGTGTCGGAGGGGAACGAGGAGCTGGGCCGCACCCGCACCGACGCCGCCGGAAGGGCCACCTTCCCGCCCGGGCTGCTGGCCGGTCGCGACGCGGCCACGCCGCGGGCGGTGCTCGCCTACGGGTCGGCCGGCGACTTCGCCGTGCTCGACCTCGCCCGGCCGGGCTTCGACCTCGCCGACCGCGGGGCCGGCGGGCGGCGGACGGCGCAGCCCTTCGACGGCTTCCTCTACACCGACCGCGGCATCTATCGCCCGGGCGAGACGGTGCACCTCTCCGCCCTCCTGCGCGACGGCGCCACGCGCGGCGTGTCGCTCCCCACCACGCTGATCGTCTCCCGCCCGAACGGGACCGAGTTCCGCCGCGTGCCGCTGCGGCCCGACACGGCCGGCGGCGCCCACCACGGGCTGACGCTGACCGCCTCGGCCATGCGCGGCCTGTGGCGCGCGGCGCTGCACGTCGATCCCACGGCCGATCCCGTCGCGGTCCAGACCTTCGAGGTGCAGGATTTCGTGCCGCTGCGCCTGTCGGTCCGCACCGAGGGGGCGCCCGACCGGCTGGCCGATCCGAAGGCGCTGTCGTTCCGC
>JBIJED010000567.1:0-2657 GCA_044343785.1 Azospirillales bacterium
CGTCGAGGCCGATGCGCTGGGCCACCGGCGGGCTGGCGGCCACGATCAGCACCACGCCGATCGCGGCGAGCAGGCCCAGGCCACCGAGCATCCAGCGGTCGACCGTCCACCACCAGCGGCCGACGATCGACTGGTCCGTGCGGGCGAAGGCCATCATCGCGCGGCCTCCGCGATCCTGGCGACGACGGCCGCGAAGGCTGCGCCGCGGGCCTCGAAGTCCGGGAACTGGTCGAACGAGGCGCAGGCGGGCGAGAGCAGCACGACCGGGTCGGGCCGGCCCGACGCGCGCGCCGCCGCGAAGGCCGCCCGCGTCGCGGTGTCGAGGTCGCCCGACCGCTCGAACGGCGCCCGGCCGTCCAGCCAGCTCGCGAACGCCTCGGTCGCCTCGCCGACGAGGAAGGCGCGGCGGATGCGGCGCATGTGCGGCTCGAGCCCGTTCAGCCCGCCCGCCTTCGGGCGGCCGCCGACGATCCAGAAGATGTCGTCGTAGCAGGCGAGCGCCTTGTCCGCGGCGTCGGCGTTGGTCGCCTTGCTGTCGTTGACGAAGCGCACGCCGTCGACGCTGGCCACCGTCTGCTGGCGATGATCGAGGCCGGCGAAGCTGCCGAGGCCCGCGACGACCGCGTCGGTGTCGAGACCGAGCGCCCGGCAGGCCGCGTAGGCGGCGCAGGCGTTCTGCCAGTTGTGCCGGCCCGGAAGCGCGGGGAGGGTGCGGAGGTCGATCACGGCGGTCGCCCGGCCGCCGGTGTCGTCGACGAGCATCCCGTCGGCGGCGTGGACCCCGCCCGGGACCGGACGCACCACCGAGACCGGCACCACGCGCCGACCGCCCCGGGCCGCGACCTGCGCCCGGACCGCATCCGACCAGTCGTCGTCGGCGCCGATCACGGCCACGGCGCCGGGCCGCGCGGCCCCGCCCCGGAAGATGTTCGCCTTCGCCGCGACATAGCCGTCCATGCCGCCGTGCCGGTCGAGATGGTCCGGGCTGACGTTCAGCAGCACGGCGACGTCGAGCGCGGCCGTCGGCATCAGTTCGAGCTGGTAGGACGACAGCTCCAGCACGTAGGTCCCTTCGCCTGCGAGGTGCGGCAGCGACAGGACCGCCGTCCCGAGATTGCCGCCGACGGCCACACGCCGACCCGCCCGTTCGAGCACGTGGCCCACGAGCGCCGTCGTGGTCGATTTTCCGTTCGTTCCGGTGATTCCAACATATCGCGACGCATTCGCCGCACGCCACAAGAGTTCGACGTCGCCCAAGATGTTGATGTCCGCCGCCTTCGCCCGGGCAGCCGCAGGGTGCGGTCGCGGGTGCATGTGCGGAATTCCGGGCGACATCACGAGCATTTCCGCCGGCGGGCCGCCGACCGACTCGGTCGTCGCGAATCCCTCCGCGACGGCCGCCGCGCGGGCCTTCGCTCCGTCGTCCCAGACCCGCACGCGGGCCCCGCCCGCGGCCAGCGCGCGGGCCGCGGCGAGGCCGGTGCGGCCGAGGCCGAGCACGTCGACGTTCACGCCTGCGAGGCCGGAGAGGTCGATCATCGCCTCACCGCAGCTTGAGCGTCGAGAGGCCGACGAGGGCCAGGATCACGGCGATGATCCAGAAGCGGATCACGACCGTCGGCTCGGCCCAGCCCTTCTTCTCGAAGTGGTGATGGAGCGGCGCCATGCGGAACACGCGCTTTCCCGTCAGCTTGTAGGAGGCGACCTGGACGATCACGGACACGGTCTCGAGCACGAAGAGACCGCCCACGATCGCCAGCACGATCTCGTGCTTGGTGATCACGGCGACCGCACCTAACGCCCCGCCCATGGAGAGCGAGCCGACGTCGCCCATGAAGACCATGGCGGGCGGCGCGTTGAACCAGAGGAAGCCGAGCCCCGCCCCGATCAGCGCGCCGAGGAAGACCGCGAGTTCGCCCGAGCCCGGCACATGGTGGATCTGCAGGTAGTTCGCGAAGATCACGTTGCCGACCAGATAGGCGATCAGCCCGAAGACGCCGGCGGCGATCATCACCGGCACGATCGCGAGGCCGTCGAGCCCGTCGGTCAGGTTGACCGCGTTCGACGAGCCGACCATGACGAAGGCCGCGAAGGGGATGAACAGCAGGCCGAGCTGGCCCAGGTAGTCCTTGAAGAAGGGGACGGCGAGGCCGGTCGCGACCGGCTCGCGCGTGATCGACATGATCCAGATCGCCGCCACGGACGCGATGACCACCTGCCCGACGAGCTTCAGCCGGCCCGACAGGCCCTTCGGGTTGCGCCTGGTGAGCTTCAGGTAGTCGTCGCCGAACCCGATGAGGCCGAAGCCCGCGGTGACGAACAGGACGATCCAGAGGTAGGGGTTGGTGACGTCGCCCCACAGGAGGGTGGAGACGATGGCGGCGATCAGGATCATCAGCCCGCCCATCGTGGGCGTGCCCTTCTTCTTCAGGTGCGTCTCCGGCCCGTCGGCGCGGATCGGCTGCCCCTCGCCCTGCTTGCGCTTCAGCCAGGCGATGAGGCGCGGCCCGATCACGAAGCCGATCAGGAGCGCCGTCATCACAGCACCACCCGTCCGGAAGGTGATGTACCGGAACAGGTTGAAGGCGATGAAGTCGTCGGCCAGCGGCGCGAGGAGGAGGAAGAGCATCGGTCTCGCTCAGCTAGACTTGGCCGCG
>JBIJED010000569.1:0-2645 GCA_044343785.1 Azospirillales bacterium
GTGCGCGGCAGGGTGGGCGATCGACCCGCCGCGCGGAGATCCAGGGACGGGTGGCCGAAACCGCCCGGTGGGACGGAGAACGAGATGACGGGACGTCTGGTGCCGGCGGGCGACAAGGGCAAGCTTCGGAAGGGCGACGGCCGGGCCGCGGTCGGCGACGTGACGGCCGACTACGTGACGGTCTTCATCGGCGACCAGCTCCTGGGGCTTCCGGTCCTGCGCGTGCAGGACGTGCTCGGGCCGCAGCGGATCACCCGCGTGCCGCTGGCCCCGCCGGAGGTGCTGGGCTCGCTGAACCTGCGCGGACGCATCGTCACCGCCATCGACGTGCGCCGCCGCCTGGGGCTGCTGGCGCGCGACGACGGCAAGCCGTCGATGAGCGTCGTCGTCGAGCATCACGGCGACCTCTACAGCCTCCAGGTCGACCAGGTGGGCGAGGTGATGACCCTCGACATCGACGACTACGAGGCGAACCCCTCGACCATGGAGGCGCGGTGGCGGGAGGTGTCGAACGGCATCTACCGCCTGAAGGACCGCCTCCTCGTCGTCATGGACGTGGACCGGCTGCTCCAGTTCCAGACGGTGTGACGGGCGCCCTCACGGCACCGCCATCTCGACCCGGCTCCCGCCCGTCGCCTTGACCACGTCGAGGCGGGCGGGGATGCGGTCCTTCAGCTCGGCCACGTGGCTGATCACGCCGACGAGGCGCCCCGTCGACTGGAGGTCGAGGAGCGACTGGAGAGCGGCGTCCAGCGCCTCGGGGTCGAGGCTGCCGAACCCCTCGTCGATGAACAGCGTGTCGACGCGGATCCCGCCGGCGTAGGCCTGCACCACGTCGACCACGCCCAGCGCCAGCGACAGCGCCGCGAGGAACCCCTCCCCGCCCGAGAGCGTGCGCACCGAGCGTGGCCGGTCGGTGTGGCTGTCCAGCACGTCCAGGTCGAGGCCCGCCTTGCGCCGCCGGTCCTCCGCGTCGTCGGCCCGGCGCAGCAGGTAGCGCCCGCGGCTCATCACCTGCAGCCGGCGGTTGGCCGAGAGCAGGACGTCGTCCAGCAGCGCCCCCAGCACCCAGCGCTGGAACGAGAGCTTGAAGCCGTTCTCGCCCGTGGCGACGTCGGACAGGCGCTGGACCGTCGACCAGCGCGCCTCGGCCGCGTCCCGTGCCGCGGCGACCTCGGCCAGCGCGACCGACAGGCGGGCCAGCTGCCGCTCCCGTTCCACCGCCGTCGCGAGGTCCTCGCGCGCCGCGTCGACGGCCGCGCGCGCGGCCGTGTGGGCGGCCGTCGCCACGGCGACGTCGGGGGGCGCGAGCCCGGCCATCGCCGCTTCCGCTTCCTCCAGCCGGGCGCGGGCGGCCGCCTCCTGCCGGGCGAATCCGTCGACCGTGGCGGCGAGCGCGTCGAGGCGCTCGGGCGGGAGCCACGCGGCCCGCAGGGCGGGAAGGTCGGCGAAGCCGTTCGCGACGAGCGCCTGCGACAGGGCGGCGTCGGCGGCATCCGCCGCGGCGACGGCGCGGGCCTTCGCGGCGGCCGATCCGTGGACCGCCTCCTCGGCCGCCGCCAGCGCCTCGCGGCCCGACGCGGCGGCGGTCCGGGCGGCGTCCAGCGCCGCAGCCAGCCGGCGCGCCTCCCCCTCCGCCGCGACGAGGGCATCGCGCACTTGGCCCGGCGCGCGCAGCGGTTCGGGGATGCCGGACAGCCGGTCGTCGAGCCGGGCCCGGGCCTCGGCCGCGAAACGCACGGCTTCGCCGTGCAGGTCGCTCGCGAGCCGCTCGGCCCGTGTCGCAGCGTCGAGGGCGGCGTCGGCCTCGGCCGTGGCGAGCCGGGCGGCGGGCAGCGCAGCGGCCGCCGCATCCGCCGTGGCCAACGCCGCCCGCGCCGCCGCGGCCCGTCGGTCGAGTTCGGCGGGCGGCAGCGCCGCATCCGCATCCAGCAGGGCGGCGATGCGGTCGCGGCCGTCGATGGCGACCGCCTGATCCCTCTCCGCCGTCGTCCGCTCCGTCTGCGCCGCCTCGAGCGCCCGGTCGGCCTCGGCGACGGCCGCCCGAAGGGCGTCCAGGTCCGGCCGCTCCGGCAGGCCGTGGTGCGGGCGCGCGCGTGCCGGATGGTCTGCCGACCCGCAGACGGGACACGGCTCCCCGTCGGCGAGGTGTGCGGCCAGATGCGCCGCCTGCCCGTCGAGCCAGGCCCGTTCGGCGTCGCGCAGCCGCGCCTCGGCGTCCGCCTTGCCGCGCCGGCGGGCATCGAGCGCGAGGAGCGCCCGCGCGTGACGATCGGCCAGCGCCGCGGTCGCGGCGGCCAGCTGCGCGAGTTCGTGGCGAAGGCCGCGGCGGCGGGCCGCGTCGTCGGCCTCCAGCCGCGCGGCCCCGAGGTGACCCTCGGCCCGCTCCACCGATCCCAGCCGCTCGCGGGCGGCGCGGGCCGTCGCCTCGGCCTCGCGCGACCGGGTGCCGGCCTGCGCGTGCTCCTCCGCCCGCGCCAGCGCGGCCGAACCGGCCGCCTCCGCCGCCGCGTGCAGGTCGGCGAGGTCCGCGACCCGCTCGGCCAGCGCCGTCAGCCCGGCGGCCCGGCGGGCGGCGGCGTCGCGCGCCGGACCGTTCGCCTCCTCCGCCGTCAGCGCGGCGAGCGCCCGGTCGGACGCCGTGC
>JBIJED010000570.1:0-2639 GCA_044343785.1 Azospirillales bacterium
GACGTCGCCGTACTGGTCGTGGCGCATGGCGCCGCTGGCGCCGAGCGAGATCCAGTCGCGCAGGATCTTCGAGCCGTCGATGACGGTGGAGATGACGAAGGCGCTGTCCGGCCTGGCGTCGAGCGCGCGGTTGACCTCGCCGCGATAGCTGGGCTGCTCGGCGTTGTAGGTGACCTGTGCGGCGACCTTGCCGCCCATCGCCCTGAAGGTGGCGGAGAACTGCCTGGCGAGGTTGTTGCCCCAGTCGTTGTTCAGGTTGACGATGGCGATGTTGCGGTGCCCGGCGTCCCAGGCGAGCTTCGCCGCCGCGGCGGCGATGATCCCCGAACGTCTCGTCATGATGCGTTCCCCCTTCGACAGGACGACGTGCGGTCCCCGTTCAGGCCGCGGGCGGCGTCGCCGTCCCCGGCCAAGGCTTGTCCTCGAGCGCGTTCTGGTTGGGCCGCATGATCCGGCCGTGGCGGCCGGTGCGGTCGTTCTCGAGTTCGTAGCAGTCGCCCCCGGGCCCGGTGCGGCGCGCGCGGATCGCGTCGAGCGCCGCCCGGTCGGCGTCGGTGAGCGCGATCTCGAAGACCCTGGCGTTGCGGGCGAGGTTGCGGGTCGACGTGGCGCCGACGATGCAGCCGTCGATGCCCGGCCGGTCGAGCGTCCAGCGCAGCGCCACCTCGCCGGGGCCGACGCCCAGCCGGTCGCCGACCGCCTTCAGCGCGAGGAGGAGTTCCTGGAACAGGTCCCAGCCGCCGAAATCCTCGATGATCAGCTTGTACTTTCGCAGACTGCGGTTGGCGTAGGGCTCGCCCGCCTCGGGCCGGCCGATCCAGTCGGCCGACAGGAAGCCACCCAGCAGGTGGCCGTAGGTGACGACGGCGATGCCGTTCGCCCGGCAATAGTCGAGCTGCTCGCGCTCCGGCCGGTGGTCGACCAGCGAATACTGGAGCTGGTTGACCGCCACCGGCACGCCGGCGTCGATCAACTGCCTCAGCTGCGGGGTCGTGAAGTTGGTCACGCCGATGTGGCGGATCTTGCCCTCCCTCTGGAGGTCCTTCAGCACCAGCGCGGTCTGGACGGCCCCCTCGACCGTCCAGTTCCACCAGAAGAACTGCACGAGGTCGAGCGTCTCCACCCCCAGCCGCTGGAGCGAGCGGTCGATGATGCGCACCGTGTCGGCCCGGGTCAGGGTCGCCAGCGCGTCCCAGTCGGGCACGTACTTCGTGTGGATCTGCATCGTCGCGGCGAGGTCCGGCCGGGCCTTGCGGAAGTCGCCGATCATCTGCTCCACGCCGAGGTAGTGGTCGGCGCAGTCGAACGAGGTGACGCCGGCCTCCACGAAGGCGGCCATGTCCGCCAGCGCCCGGTCGCGCTCGATGCCCTCGCCGTGGCCGCTGGCGAGCTGCCAGCCGCCCTTCAGGATGCGGGAGATGGCGTAGCCGGGGAGGATCTCGCGGCGTTCGATGGTCATTCGGGGGTCCTCGGTTTCCGGTCTGCGACGGGTCCGCGCGGCGGCCCTCGATCGCCCCCGACCGGCACCGCCGTCGTCTCCGCATGGCTGAAGCGGCGCTTGCCCAGCCGGGTGATGCGGAACCGGCTCGGACAGTTCGGGTCGGGGCAGGCGACCTCGGCGTCCGAGGTCATCCAGTCGTTGGGGTGCGTCTCCCGCTGCTTCGCCGCGAGCAGGGGCATGATCGCCGCCAGCGAATAGATGCTGAAGCCCTGGCCCGGCGGAAGGTACAGCATCTCGCCCCGAAGTTCGAAATGATCGCCGGCCTTGGCGTTGCACCAGATCCTCGCACCCGGCGGGGCGACCACCTCGACCCGCAGGTCGTAAAGCTCGAACCCGTCGTCCTTCGTCTCGGCCATGCGGCTGCCCCCGGCGTCCTCAGGACGGAGGGGCGTCGCCGGTCGCCCGCCGATCCCCCTCCTTCGATGAAGGATAAGTTCGTATTGCATGCAGGATCAATTATCGTCGACGCGGCGGTTCGGATGCGGCGCGGGGGCCGATGCTGGAGTTGCGGGGCGTATCGAAGGCGTTCGGCGGATCGACGGGCTGCCGTCCCACCGCGTCTACCGCTCCGGCCTCGCCCGCACCTTCCAGATCCCGCGCCCCATCGGCACGCTGTCGGTGCTGGAGAACGTCATGCTGGCACCCACGGGCCAGACCGGGGAGCGGGCATGGAACGCGCTGCTGCGCCCCGGCCGGGTGCGGGCGGAGGAGCGGGCCGACCGCGAGAAGGCGGCCGGCATCCTGGAGTTCCTGAACCTGATCCGGCTGGCCGACGAGCCGGCGCGCACGCTCTCGGGCGGACAGCTGAAGCTCCTCGAACTCGCCCGGGCGCTGATGTCCGACCCGAAGGTGATCCTGCTGGACGAGCCCGGGGCGGGCGTGAACCCGACCCTGCTGGGCCAGATCGTCGAGCGCATCGCCGAACTGAACCGCCGGGGCATCACCTTCCTCATCATCGAGCACAACATGGACCTCGTCATGAACCTTTGTCGGCCGGTGGTGGTGATGGCCGGCGGGCGCCTGCTGATGGAGGGCGACCCGGAGGCGGTCCGGGGCGACCCCCGGGTGCTGGACGCGTATCTGGGAGGGACGGCGTGAAGGGGTTCCGCGACACCCCCTCCGCCGGAGCCCTCCGCCC
>JBIJED010000571.1:0-2638 GCA_044343785.1 Azospirillales bacterium
CGGGCATCCTCGCCGCGCTCGGGATCGTCGGGCGGTGAGCGGCCCGCCGGGTCTCCGCGCGTCCGCGGCGCCGCCGGACCTGCTGGTCGACCGGGACGGCCCGCTGCTGCGGGCGGCGACGGTGCGGCCGGGCGGCGGCACCCGTCGCCTCGTCGATCTGGCCGTGGACCGGGCGGACGCCGGGACACGGTCGGGCGCGATCCTGCGCGGCCGCGTCGTCGGCCATCTGCCGGGCGGCGAGGCGGCCTTCGTGGACGTCGGCGGGGCGCTGCCGGGCCTCCTGCCCGTCGCCGACGTGCGGCCCCGCCGTGTCCCGGCGGCCGGGGAGCGGCTCGTCCTACAGGTCAAGGCGGAGGCGCAGGGGGCGAAGGGTCCGACGCTGACGATGGACGCCGCCCTGCCCGGCCGGTTCCTCGTCCACGTCCCGCACGCCCCGGGCGTCGTGGTGTCGCGCCGGATCGGCCAGGGTCCGGCCCGCGGCCGGCTCGTCGCCCGCCTGCGCGGGATCCTGGGCGACCTCGGCCTGCCTTCGTCCGGCTGGGTCGCGCGGCAGGGGGCGGCCGACGCGCCGGACGCGCTGCTGGCGGCGGAGGCGGAGCATCTGGCGCTGCGCTGGCGCGACGTCGCGACGGCCGACGGTCCGGCCCCGGCGCTGCTGGACCCGGGCCCGTCGGCGCCGCTGCGCCTTCTGACCGAGCGCGGCGGCCGGCCCGTCGGCGCCGTGCGGGTGGCGGACGCCGCCGTCCTGGCCGAGCTTCGGCGCTGGTGCGCGGAGGCCGCGCCCGATCTCGCGGCCGTGCTCGTCGCGGAGCCGGCGGACAGCCGCCCCTTCGAGACGGCGGACGTGGAGACGGAGATCGAGGGGTTGCTGGAGCGGCGGGTCCCCCTGCCCGGCGGCGGCGGTCTCGTCTTCGACCGGACCGAGGCGCTGTGGGTCGTCGACGTCAACGGCGGCGACCGCGCGGGCGCGCTCGCCATCGACATCGACGCGGCGACCGAGGTGGCGCGCCACGTGCGCCTCAGGAACCTCGGCGGGGTGATCGTGATCGATTTCGTGACGCCGGACCGCGCGGCCGACGGCGAACGCGTGGTGCAGGCGCTGGCCGGGGCGGTGGCCGACGACCCGGTCGCGACCCACGTCCACGGCATGTCGCGGCTCGGGCTCGTGGAGATGACGCGCGCCCGGCGCGGCCCGCCGCTGATCGACGTCCTGAAGCCACGCGCCCCATGACCGCACCCGCCCCGCCCCGCGTCGCCTGCCCCATCTGCGGGCGGCCGTCCGCGCCCGACCACCGCCCCTTCTGCACCCGGCGCTGCGCGGACGTCGACCTGTCGCGCTGGCTGGGCGGCGTGTACCGGGTGAGCGTCGACGATCCCGAAGCGGACGTCGAGGAGGAGGACGGATCGCCCCCCGCCCCGCCGGAAAGACGCTGACGGAACCCCGCTCGACGGGGCTTTACAGCCTCCGTCGGGGCGTCTATAAGCGCGGCTCCCGGCGGCCAGCGCCGGCGCCCGATGGGCGAGCCCAGGTAGCTCAGCTGGTAGAGCAGGGGACTGAAAATCCCCGTGTCGGCGGTTCGATCCCGTCCCTGGGCACCATCGCTTCCCCTTGATATCGCTCGCTTTTCCGGCCCCTTGGGGCATGAGAACAAAACGAGATACCGACTGGCCCGGAAGTCGGAAGTCCGACTTCCGTTCCGGGCCCGTTCTCACAGGTCGCCGTCGCCCCCGGCGTCGCGCCACGCCGCCAGCATCGAGCATCCGCAGTGCGGGCAGCGCAGTTCGTCGAGGACGGCGCGGGCCTGCTCGTCGGTGAAGCGGACGGAGAGCCGCCGCTCCAGGTCGGCAAGGATCGCGCGGTGCGCGTCGGCCTGTGTGGCGCAGGCGCGCGACAGGAGGCTCCGGGCCTCGTCCTCCGGAACGGGTCGGAAACCGGCCAGCGGCAGGCCGGCGGCGATCGTCAGGAATGCGCGGCGGAGCATGCGTCGTCGTCCCGTCGTCTGTCTCGTCGAGGCCCGCGCAAGATATCGAGGCCGCGGCGGCCGGCGCAAGCGGGGCGCGCCGTGGCACCGGACGGCCCGGATTGCGCCGGGACGCTGGCCGCCGGCACGCCCTTCACGACCGAGGCCTTCCGTGCCGCCCTGGCCGAGGGGCGCACCGTCATCCGCGAGGACCGGGCCTCCCGGTGCCCCACCTGCCGGGCGCAGGCGCCCATCGTGGCGAACCTCGCGGCGGAACCGAAGTTCGCCGGGGCCCGCGTGATGCGCATCGACCACGACGCCCAGAGGGACGTCGCGCGCGAGTTCGGTGCGCGCAGCCGGTCGACGCATCGTCTTCAAGGGCACCGAGGAACGCGGGCGCGCCACGGGCATCGCCGCCCCGCAGGACATCCGCTCGCTGCCCGAGACGGGCCTGTGAGCGCGGTCGGGCGATGACGACCCTCCTCCCCGGCTGGCTGGCGGGCGTGCTGGCGACGCTGTCGCCTTGCGTCCTTCCGCTCCTGCCCATCGTGCCGGGAAGCGCCATGGGCCAGCATCGCCTCGCCCGCCTCGTGCTGACCGGCCTCGACAAGGCGCTGGAGGCCGTGGTGACCGAGCGGCTCCCGGACCGGTGGGCGGCGCTGACCACGTCGGTGTGA
>JBIJED010000574.1:0-2623 GCA_044343785.1 Azospirillales bacterium
CAGTTCCGGGTCATCGACGCCGCCGGCAACGCGGGCCCGAACACCGGGACCCTGACGGTCGTCGGCGACGATGGCGCGCCGCCGAATGATCCGACGGCGGCCCCGACGCTCAAGGCGACGTCGGACAGCGGGTTCAGCGCGGACGACGAGGTGACCTCCGCCACCACCCCGACGATTGTCGTCTCCCTGGCGGACACGAACGCGGTCGCCGGCGACGTCGTGAAGCTCTACGACGGCATCGCGCCGACCGGTTCGACGCTGACCCTGACCGCCGAGCAGGCTGCCGGAACCGACCCCGTCGAGATGGCCACCGGCACGCTGGCGGACGGGGTCCGGACCATCACCGCCACGGTCATGGACAAGGCGGGGAACGAGACGGCCGCGTCCCCGGCGCTCTCCATCACCGTCGACACCGTGGCACCGGTCGCGACCTTCACCGACGCGGTGGCGCAGACTTCGGCGTCCTCGGGAACTCTCATCCTCTACGGCACGGGGTTCGGCACGATCCTCACCGGGACGGAGGACGCGACGACCGATGTGAAGGACCGTCTCGACTTCACGAAGATCACCCTCGACACGACGACGGCGCTCGCCGCCGCCGACGTGGCGACGGCGACCGTGACCAGCGCGGGCAAGCTCACCATCACCCTCGCCGCCACGGGCCAGTCCAAGCTGGCCGCGGCGGCCGTCGACGGGTCGGTCGCGATCGCCGTGGGGGCGAACTTCCTCGCCGATGCGGCCGGCAACAAGGGTGCCGCCAGCTTCGGCAGCACGCCGGCCGAGATCGAGTTCGAGGCGACCACGGTCGACTTCGGTGCCACCCCCGCCGGCACGCTGAACGTCACCAACTACGCGCCGAGCGGCACCAGGATCGACATCGTGGGCAATTCGGCCAGCGAGGTGACGGTGGGCGGCAGCGGGAACACGACGATCACCGCCGCTGGCGGCGGGTCGGTCACCCTCGGCGGCTTCACCGGGTCGCTCGACGGAAGTTCGGTCCGGTTCTCGGACGGGACCGTCCTCAAGCGCAACACCGCCGGCGCCACGTCCACCAACGGGACCAACGCGAGTGGTGGCGACCAGCTGATCGCCGGCAATTCGGGCGACACCCTCCGAGGCGATGCCGGCGACGACCTGCTCATCGGCGGGAACGGCGGCGATCGGCTCTTTGGCGGTGCCGATGACGACATCCTTATCGGTGGCCGGGGCGACGATTTCCTGTCGGGCGGTGCCGGCGACGACGTCTTCACCTATCTCGACGATGTCCCCTTCGGCATCGACCGGATCGCCGACTACAGCACGGCGACCGACACGATCCGGCTCATCGGGGTCAGCGCCGCCAACGTGCAGGTGTCGCTCGGCGGTGTCATCACCGTGACCGGCGGCGACGCGACGGGCCAGATCCGCCTGCTCGGCGTCAGCTTCGCCGACGACGTCGCTGCGAACGCCTTCAAGGCGGCCGAAATCCTCTACACCTGATCGGCCGACGACCGACGAGGCCCGCCCCCTTCACCGGGGGCGGGCCTTTTCTTTGCCGTCCTCAGAAGAACAGCACCGTCAGCAGAACGAAGACCGGCAGGAGGAACGCGGCGGACCAACCGACGAAGCCGAAGAAGCTCGGCATCGGGATGCCGCGTTCCTTGCAGATCGCCAGCACCATGAAGTTCGGCGCGTTGCCGATGTAGGTCATCGCACCCATGAAGACCGCCCCGGCCGAGATGGCGAGGAGCGTCGCGGCGTCGCGGCCCATCAGAACCTGTGGGTCGCCGCCCGCGAGGTTGAAGAAGACGAGGTAGGTGGGCGCATTGTCGAGGACGCCGGACAGGCCGCCCGTCAGCCAGAAGTAGACGGCCGGGATCGGCTGGCCGTCGGCGGTGGAGACCAGCGCGATCAGGGGCGCGAAGGCCCCCGCCGTCCCCACCTTCAGCATGGCGAGCACCGGCACGATCGCCACGAAGATCCCGGCGAAGAGCTTCGCCACCTCCACGATCGGGAACCAGGTGAAGCCCATCCGCCCGCGCAAGCCCCGCGGGGTGATCGCGAGCGAGAGGGCGGCCAGCGCGACCAGCAACGCCGTGCGCACCACGTCCTGCAGCGGCACCGGAACGTGGTGGACCGTGATGTCGACGCCCGGTCGCCACACGCCCGACATCAGAACGGCACCCACCACCCCCGCGATCAGCAGGAGGTTCCGCCGCCCCTCGATGCCCAGCGCCTCGGTCCGGCCGGCCGGAACCGGCGGGGCGGGCGGCTCGCGCCGCCAGAACCAGAGGTCCAGCAGGAAGAAGGCCGGGGCCAGCACGGCGATGCAGACCACCATCGGCCAGAACATGTACGCGAGCGGCCAGAAGAAATCGACGCCGCGCAGGAAGCCGATGAAGAGCGGCGGGTCGCCGAGTGGCGTCAGCGCCCCGCCGATGTTGGCCACCAGGAAGATGAAGAAGACGAAGACGTGGGTCCGGTGCCGCCGCCACGCGTTCGCCTCGATCATCGGGCGGATCAGCAGCATGGCCGCCGCCGTCGTGCCGATCCAGCCGGCGAGCGCCGTCCCGATCAGCAAGAGGCCCGTGTTCACCGCCGGCGTGCCGCGCAGGGTCCCCTTGATCCGCACGCCGCCGGAGAC
>JBIJED010000573.1:0-2623 GCA_044343785.1 Azospirillales bacterium
AGGCCCGCCGTCAGGGCCGGTGGCGCCTCGCGCGGGACGCCGCGGACGATCAGCGAACGGAACAGGTCCCGGCCCCCGGCCTCGGTCCGCACCACGTAGCCGCGGGCGACGTCCTCCGCCGTGGGGGTCAGCAGCACGGTGCCGGTGCGGCGCGCCGCCGCCGTGGTCTGCGCCCCCTCCACGACGACGGCCGGCGGGTCGCCGCGGGCCAGCGCCGCGAAGGCGCGCAGCGCCCACGCCTTCTCCTGGGTGTTGAGTTCGCGCGCCGGCCGCATCTGGCGGGGGATCTGCGCCACCAGCGGCCCCGCCGCGGCGAGGTCGCCGGTCTCGGTCGCGAGTGCCGCCACGGCCAGGAGGTCGCGCAGCGGCGTGGCGTAGGCGCCGTAGGTGCCGGCGGGGACGACGCCGAGGCGCTGCGCCGCCTGCCGGAACAGCGGCTCGGCCCGGGTCCGGTCGCCCGACGCCGCGTGCGCCGCCGCGAGGTTCGCCAGCGTCAGCGCACCGGCCTCCCGCGCCGGGTTGCGCAGGATGTTCTCCGCCAGCGGTGCGGCCAGCGGCCCGCCGCGCCGGGCGCGCAGATGGGCCGCATAGGCGCGGGCCGCCTGGATGTCGACCGGATTGGAATCGCCCCGCGTCTCGAACGGGGTCCCGCGCGCGACGCGGTCGAGCATCGCGTCGATCGAGGCGACGGCCGCGTCGCTCACCTCGTATCCGGCGTCCCGCGCCCGCAGGAGGAAATCACCGGCGTAGACGACCAGCCAGTTGGACGCCCACCGGTCCCCGCGCCGCCACAGGCCGACGTAGCCGTCGGCGTCCTGCCGGTCGAGGATGGTGTCGACCGCGGCCTGCACCCGTCGCCGCACCTCCGATCCGGCCGGCGCCGCCCCCGCCTCCGACAGCAGCGCCGGATCCGCGAACGAGAGGAGCGGCATCGCCACGCTCGCCAGCTGTTCCGTGCAGCCGAAGGGATAGCGGTAGAGGGCCTGGAGCACGCCCGCGGCGTCGATGCCGGCGACCATGCCGTAGCCGAGCATCAGGCGGGCGGTGCCCGGCACGAAGGCATCGAGCAGGGACGGTTCGACGCGGAACGCCGTGCCCGGGGCCTGCACGCCGGCCTGTTCCAGCGCGATCGGCGCGTGCGGGTGCCGCACCTCGATCCGCCAGCGGCGCGTCAGCTCGAACCCGCCGGCACCGGTCGCGCGCAGCGTCACCTCGCCGATGCCGGCGGCGTCGCCGGCGGCGAGGTCGAACCGCCGTGTCGCGCGCCCGCGCTCGGGCAGGTCCGCGGTCAGGCCCGCCTCGCCCGGGAACCGGACGGCCCCGGTCGCCGAGAGCGCGACCCGCACCGCGCCGGCCGGAAGCTCGACGTTGTCGAGGCGGACCGTCATCGCCGACTGGTCGCCGGGGGCGAGGAAGCGGGGGAAGAAGGCGTCGGCCACCAGCGGCGGGCGGACCGCCGCCACCCCCTCCGCCCGGCCGACCTTGTCGGCGGTGTAGGCGACCGCCATGAAGCGGAGCCGGCCGAGGAAGTCCGGCACCTCGAACGCCACCTCGGCCCGCCCGTCCGGTCCGACCGTGACCGGGCCGGAGAAGAGTGCCACGGTGCGTGTCGGCACCTCGGTCAGGCCCGCGCCGCCCGTCTCGTCGCCCCCGAAGCGGACGCGGCCGGCCGGTCCCGCCTGCCCGTCGAGAAGCCTTCCGTAGTCGTCGCGCATCTTCGGCGTGAACTGGCGCTTGCCGTGGTAGTGGGCGACCGGGTCGGGGCTCTGGAACCGGGTCAGCGCGAGGATGCCCTCGTCGACCGCGGCCACCGTCAGCACCGCCGTCTCCCCGGGCGCCGCGCCGGCCACCCGGATCGGGAGGCGCACGGTCGTCTCCGGCCGGACGAGGTCCGGCACCGGCATCTCCAGCGCCAGCGTGCGCGGCCCGTTGTCGATGCCGATCCAGGCGAGGCCGACGCGCCGCACCGGCTCACGCGTGCGGCCCCCGGCGAGCGGCCGGTGGTGGGCGACCAGCACATACGTGCCCGCCCCCCATTCGGCCTTCACCGGCACGTCGATCGTCGTGCCCTCGGCCGGGACATCGACGAACCGGGTCTCGGTCACCGCGTCGGTCGCGAGGGCGACCAGCGCGGTGCCGGCCACCTGCGGGCGGATCGTCACGCGCGCCGTCTCGCCGGGCAGGTACCGCGCCTTGTCCGGCACGACCGAGACGAGGTCGGGCACGTCCGCCTCGTCCCGCGGGGCGCCGCCGCGCCAGCCGGTGGCGTAGCGCAGGTCGGTGGCGGCACCCGAGGCCGGGTCCTCGACCGTCAGCCGGTAGCGGGTCCATGTCCGCGTCGGCAGCTCCAGCGTCGCGGGCACGCCGGAGAGCGCGACGGTGCCGCGGCCGAGCGGCCGGTCGGTGCTGACGACGCGGACCCGCCACGTTCCCTCCTCGGTGCGGGTCCAGACGTGGTCCCACTCCTCCTCCACCAGCGTCCAGGCGACCGTGCCGACGGGCACCGGCGACCCGGCCCGGTCGACGGCGATCACCGTCACCCGGGCGGGGCCCGAGACCGGCGCCCGCCGGTCCTCGAACTCCGGCCGGAGGCCCAGGTGCACCGGGCGCACCGCGAGCGGCA
>JBIJED010000572.1:0-2623 GCA_044343785.1 Azospirillales bacterium
CACCGTGGCCGGCGGTCGAGGCCGCCTACGCCGACGTGTCCGACCGGGGGGCCGGACCATGGCGATGACCACCTACGTCGAGGCGGGCCGCCGCGCGCTGACCGAGGCGATGGACGCCGACCCGACGGTCTGGGTGCTGGGCGAGGACGTGGGCCGCGGCGGCATCTTCCGCCAGTACGCGGGCCTGCCGGAGCGCTACGGCCCGGCGCGCATCTGCGACACGCCGATCGCGGAGGCCACCATCATGGGCGCCGCCGTGGGTGCGGCGCTGATGGGAACGCGGCCGGTGGTCGAGATGCGGATGTCGGACTTCGCGCTGTGCGCGGTGGACGAGCTGGTCAACCAGGCCGCCAAGGCCCGCTACATGTTCGGCGGGCAGGGCCGCGTGCCGCTGGTGGTGCGCCAGCCGACGGGGATCCTCGTGGCCGGGGCCGCCCAGCACGGCCAGTCGCTGGAGGGCTGGTGGGCGAACGTGCCGGGCCTCGTCGTCTGCCTGCCGTCCACGCCGGCCGACGTGCGCTCGATGCTGCTGGCCGCCATCCACGGCGACGACCCGGTCGTGTTCATGGAGCACAAGGGGCTGTGGGCGCTGGAGGGCGAGGTGCCCGACGTGCCGGAGGCCGACCCGATCGGCCGCGCGATCGTCCGCCGCCCCGGCACCGACCTGACGGTCGTCAGCTGGTCGGCCACGGTGCACGACTGCCTCGCCGCCGCCGCGACGCTGGCGGACGAGGGCCGGTCGGTGGAGGTGATCGACCTGCGGACCGTCTGGCCCTGGGACCGTGACACGGTGCTGGCGTCGGCCGGGCGGACCGGGCGCCTCCTCGTGGTGCACGAGGCGGTGCAGGCCGGCGGCTTCGGGGCCGAGGTGGCCGCCACCGTCGCCGAGGCGACGGGCCTGCCGGTCCGCCGGCTGGGCGCCGCGCGGATCCCCGTGCCCTACGCCCCGCCGCTGGAGGCGGAGTACCGGGTCGACCGGACGAAGATCGCCGCGGCGATGCGGGACGCCGTCGCGGGCTGATGGAACGATCATCCCGACAACGAGGAGGAAACGAAACCATGAAGACCCTCGCCCTGGCCGCGGTCGCCGCCGCGGCCTTCACGCTGGCGCTGCCGGCCGCCCCGACCGGTGCCGCCGCGCAGAGCTACAAGGCGGAATACCGCCTCTCCACCGTCGTGCCGCCGCCCTTCCCCTGGGGCATCGCCGGCGAGCGCTGGGCCGAGCTGGTCCGCGAGAGGACCCAGGGCCGCATCAACGTCAAGGTCTACCCCGGCGTGTCGCTGGTGGGCGGCGACCAGACGCGCGAGTTCACGGCCATCCGCCAGGGCACGATCGACATGGCGATCGGCTCGACCATCAACTGGTCGCCGCAGGTGCGCCAGCTGAACCTGTTCTCGCTGCCCTTCCTGATGCCCGACCACAAGGCGATCGACGCCCTGACCCAGGGCGAGGTCGGGCGGGACGTGATGTCCATCGTCGAGCGGGCGGGCGTGGTGCCGGTCGCCTGGGGCGAGAACGGCTATCGCGAGATCACCAACTCCAAGCGGCCGATCCGGACGCCCGCCGACATGGCCGGGCTGAAGATCCGGGTGGTCGGCTCGCCGATCTTCCTCGAGACCTTCACCGCACTGGGCGCCAACCCGACCCAGATGAGCTGGGCCGACGCCCAGCCGGCGCTGGCGACCGGTGCGGTCGACGGGCAGGAGAACCCGCTCACCATCTTCACCGCCGCCCGCCTGCACACGGTCGGCCAGACGAACGTGACGCTGTGGGGCTATGTCGCCGACCCGCTGATCTTCGTGGTCAACCGCGAGGTCTGGACGTCGTGGAGCGAGGCCGACCGGCAGGCGGTGCGCGAGGCGGCGGTGCAGGCGGGCCGCGAGAACATCGCGCTCGCCCGCAAGGGCATCACGCCCGAGGACCGCTCGATGCTCGACACGGTCGCGGGCTTCGGCGTGAACATCGTGCAGTTGACCGACGCCGAGCGGCAGGCGTTCCGCACCGCCACCAAGGCGGTCTACGACAAGTGGGCCGAGCAGGTCGGCAGGGACCTCGTGACCAAGGCCGAGCAGGCGATCGCCCGGCGCTGACGGGGGGACGGGCGGGGCCGCGGGGCCCCGCCCGCCTTCAGTACCCCAGGGTCCGCGGCAGCCAGAGCGCCAGCTCCGGGAACGCCACCACGAGCACCAGCGCCAGCATCATCGCGACGAGCATCCAGCCGACCCAGCGCACCGTGCTCTCGATCGGCACGCCCGCGATGCGGCAGGAGACCATCAGGTTCACCGCCATCGGCGGGGTGAACTGCCCGATCGCCACCTTCATCGTCAGGATCACGCCGAACCACACCGGGTCCCAGCGGAAATGGTTGGCGATCGGCATCAGGAGCGGCAGCAGGATCAGGAAGGTCGACACGCCGTCGAGGAACATGCCGATGATGATCAGCGCCACGATCAGCACCGCCATCACGACGTACTGGTTGTCGCTGATCCCCATGATCGCGCGCGCGATCGGCGAGAACAGGCCGAGCGTGCTGCCGGCCCAGGCGAAGATGCTGGCCAGCGCCACGATGATCAGGATGACGGCCGAGATGTCGGCCGCCTCCGCCATCATCCGCGGCAAGTC
>JBIJED010000575.1:0-2607 GCA_044343785.1 Azospirillales bacterium
TGCCGGGACGCCCTCGCCCTGGGGCGTCAGGACGAGGTGCCGGTCGTGGAAGGCCGCCAGCGCCTCCCGGTGGCCGATGGAGACGACGCTCGCCTCCGGCAAGCGCTCCCGGATCAGGTGATAGAGCATGGACTCGGCCGCGGGATCGAGGGCCGAGGTCGCCTCGTCGAGGAAGATCCAGTCCGGCCGCGCGATGAGCAGGCGCGCGAAGCCGACCCGCTGCTGCTCGCCGCCCGACAGGCGCTGGGCCCAGTGGTGGTCGGCGTGGAGTTCGTCCGCGAAGCGGTGGAGGCCCACGTCCTCCAGCACCTGCCGCGCGGTCGCGTCGTCCACCGTCGCCGGGTCGCCGGGGAAGCAGATCGCGTCCTTCAGCGTGCCGATGGGGATGTAGGGCTTCTGCGGCACGAAGGCGCTCCGCGCCGCGGGCGGCACCGCGATGCGCCCGCCGCCGTAGGGCCACAGCCCCGCGATGGCGCGGAACAGCGTGCTCTTGCCCGTGCCGGACGGGCCGGAGACCAGCACGCTCTCGCCCGGCGCCACCGACAGGTCGACCGTCGCCAGCGTCGCCCCGCCGTGCGGCAGGTCGATCCGCGCGTCCGTCACCGTGAGCCGGTCGCCGACCTCGCGGCGCTCGATGCGGTGGCCGGCCGCGGCCTCGGCGTGGACCTCGGCGACCGCGCGCTCGAACGTCGTCAGCCGCTTCACCACCGCGGCCCAGTCGGTCAGCTGGGTGTAGGCGTCGACGAAGTAGGTGAGCGCGTTCTGCACCTGCCCGAAGGCGTTGGAGATCTGGATCAGCTGGCCCAGCGTGATCGCGCCGGCGAAATAGCGCGGCGCGCCGACGATGAAGGGGAAGACGATGGCCGCCTGGTTGAAGCCGGTGGTGAAGGTGAGGACGCGCAGATTGTAGTTCACCCACCGCCGCCAGTTGGCGACGATCATCGCGAACCGGTCGGCGAAGCCGCGCAGTTCCGCCGGCTCGCCGCGGATCAGCGCGATCTGTTCCTGGTTCTCGCGGAAGCGCATGAGGGCGAAGCGGAAGTCCGCCTCGTAGCGCTCCTGGTCGAAATTGATCGAGACGAGGCGGCGGCCGATGACGTGCGTGATCGCCGTGCCGACGACGGCATAGACGACCGCCGCCCAGACCATGTAGCCGGGGATCGTGATCCCGCCGAACACCGGCACCGTGATCGGTCCCGACAGCGCCCAGAGGATGCCGGCGAAGCTGAACAGCGTGACGACCGCGGACAGGAGCCCGAGCGTCAGCGTCAGCGTCTGCTGCACGAAGAGCCTGATGTCCTCGGCGATGCGCTGGTCCGGATTGTCGGTGCGGGTGCGGGCGAACTGGAGGCGGTAGTGGGTGAGGTCGCCCAGCCAGTCCTCGGTGTAGCGCCGGGTGAGCCAGCGCCGCCAGCGGATCTGGAGCGTGTAGTTGAACCAGAACCGGACCAGCGCCGCGATGATCGCGACCGCGGCCAGCCAGCAGAACCAGAGCATCTCCTCCCAGAACGCGCCCTCCACCTTGTTCTGGAGCGCGTCGTAGAACCGGCCGTACCACGTGTTGAAGACGACCGTCATGTAGACCTGGAACAGGTTCAGCCCGATGACCGCCGTCAGCAGGCCCCAGGCGGCGAGCCGGTCCTCGGAGACGAAGTAGGGCTTCGAGAGCCGCCAGAGGTCGCGCAGGAACCGGTTCGTGGTGCTGGTCATCGTCGGATCCGGATGGTCGGCGCGGGGCGTGCGCCGCGGTGGCTCATGCGCCGGCCTTGTGGCCGTCCCGTGGCGACGTGTCCAGCGCCGCCCGGGCCAGCGCGACCACGCGCCGGGCCTCGGCCCATTCCAGCCGCCGTTCCGCCTCGGCCAGCGGCACCCATTCGGCGGCGTCCGCGTCGTCGCCGACGACCGGTTCGCCGCCGCCGGGGCAGTCGGCCAGCACCTCGACGAGGGTGTAGTGGAAGCGCACGCGGCCGTCCGCGTCGCGCGTCACGCTGTCGACCGTCGTCAGCACCGTGCGGGGGACGACCGTCAGGCCCGTCTCCTCCCGCACCTCGCGCGCCGCCGCCTCGAACACCGTCTCGCCCAGGTCCTGCGCGCCGCCCGGCAGGCCCCACTGGCCCTGGCGCGGCGGCCGGCCGCGGCGGACGAGCAGCACCGCGCCGTCGCGGATCACCACGACGCCGACGCCCACCCACGGGCGGTCGGGGTACTCCCGCGCGCTCATGCCCGCCCTGCGCCGACGGCGGCTTGTGCCACGGTGTCGAATGATCGACGATCCGTTCCGACCCGCCCGACGGGGCGGACGGAGGATCGCACCAAGATGCCCGACATCGCGCGTCGCACCCTTCTGGCCGGTTCGGCCGCCGGCCTCGCGGCGCTGGCGGCGCCGCGGGCGGGACGAGCCCAGGGCGGGCCGATCCGCATCGGCGAGATCAACAGCTACACGAGCCAGCCCGCCTTCCTCCAGCCCTACCGCAACGCCTGGATCCTGGCGCAGGAGCAGGTGAACGCCCGCGGCGGCGTCCTGGGCCGGCCGCTGGAGACGGTCTTCCGCGACGACGCCGGAAAGCCGGAGGGCGCGGTGCGCTTCGCGGGCGAACTGCTGTCGAA
>JBIJED010000576.1:0-2604 GCA_044343785.1 Azospirillales bacterium
GGTCGTGCCGTAGCGGCGATAGCGCCCGACGCCCGCCACCGCGAGAAGCTGGCAGTGCCCGCCGGACACGAGGAGCAGGAGGTAGGGAAACGGCACGTCGTCGGTCAGCCGCGCCGTCAGCGCGTGCGCCTCCAGATGGTTGACCGCGAGGAACGGAAGGCCGAGGACGGACGCGATCGCCTTCGCCGTCATCACCCCCACCATCACCCCGCCGATGAGGCCGGGCCCGCCGGTGGCGGCGACGGCGTCGATATCCTCCAGCCTGAGGCCCGCGTCCGCCAGCGCCCGGGCGACGAGGCCGTCGAGGTGGTCGAGGTGCGCGCGCGCCGCGATCTCGGGCACCACGCCGCCGAAGGGCGCGTGCTCCGTCAGCTGCGACAGCACGAGGCTCGACCGGATCGTGCGGTCGTCCTCGACGACGGCCACGGCCGTCTCGTCGCAGCTCGTCTCAATCCCCAGCACCCGCATCCGGCCGCTCCGCACCATGCCGCGGCATCATATGGGGCGGAACCTCGTTGCGCACCCGCGCGGTCGGGCGTAGGAACGAACGATGACAGCCCTCGTCCGCATCGGCACCCGCGGAAGCCCGCTCGCCCTCGCCCAGGCCCACGAACTGCGCGACCGCCTCGCGGCCGCGCATCCCGAGCTGGCCGCGCCCGACGCCGTCGCCATCGTGGTGATCCGAACCACCGGAGACCGCATCCAGGACCGCACCCTGGCCGAGGCCGGGGGCAAGGGCCTGTTCACCAAGGAGATCGAGGAGGCGCTGGTCGCGGGCACGGTCGACGTCGCCGTCCACTCCATGAAGGACGTGCCGACGCTGCAGCCGGACGGGCTGGAACTCGCCTGCTTCCTTCCGCGCGAGGATCCCCGCGACTGCCTGTTCGCGAGGGCGGGCGCGAGCCTGGACGACCTGCCCGAGGGGGCGGTCGTCGGCACCGCGGGCCTGCGCCGTCAGGCGCAGGTGCTGCTGCGCCGGCCGGACCTCAAGGTCGTGCCGATCCGCGGCAACGTCCAGACCCGGATGGCCAAGATGGCCACGGGCGAGGTCGACGCCACCCTGCTGGCGCTGGCCGGCCTGCGCCGCCTCGGTCTCGAGAAGGAGGCGACGGCGATCCTGGAGCCGGACGTGATGCTTCCGGCGGTCGCGCAGGGCTGCATCGGGCTGGAGATCCGCACCGACGACGACCGGATGCGGGCGATCCTGGCCCCGCTCGACTGTGCGGAGAGCCGCATGCGCGTGACGGCGGAGCGGGCGCTGCTGGAGGTGCTCGACGGCTCCTGCCGCACGCCGATCGCGGCGCTGGCGACGCTCGACGGAACCGGGGGCCTGCGGCTCGACGGTCTGGTCGCCGACCCCGGCGGCCATTCCGCGGCCCGCACCCGGCGCGAGGGCGCGGCCGTGGACGCCGTCGCCATCGGCCGTGACGCCGGCGCGGAACTGAAGGCGCACCTGCCCGCCGGGTATCCGGGCGCGGGCTGAACGGGGTGTCGGTGGCCCGGCGCCCGCTCGTCCTCGTCACGAGGCCCGCGGCCGACGCCGGGCCGCTCGCCGGTCTACTCGCCGCCCGTGGCATCGACACGGCCGTCGCCCCGATGCTGGAGATCGTCGCGACCGACGGTCCGCCGCCCGATCTCGACGGCGTACGGGCCCTCCTCTTCACCAGCCGCAACGGTGTCCGCACCTTTTCCGATCGGGTGGCGGACCGGACGCTTCCGGTGTACGTCGTCGGGCCGGGCACGGCCCGGGAGGCCGCCGGACGGGGCTTCGCACCGGTCGCGAGCGCGGACGGGGACGCGGCGGCGCTGACCCGGCTCGTCGCCGCGCGGCGACGCCCCGAGGACGGCGCCCTGCTCCACGTCGTCGGTGCCGACAGGGCCGGGGATCTGGCGCGGACCCTCGGCGATGCGGGCTTCTCCGTCCGGACCCACGTGGCCTACGCCGCCCGCGCCGCACCGTCCCTCCCCCCCGGGGCCGAGGCCGCGCTGATGGGGGAACGTCTGGCCGCGGTGGCGTTTTTCTCTCCACGCACGGCGCGTACCTTTGCTAGTGTCGTCGTACGGGCGGGCCTCGCCGACCGATGCCGCGGCCGCGTCGCCGCCTGCATCAGCCCTGCGGTGGCGGAGGCGGTCCGTACGCTCCCTTGGAGCGACGTACGCGTGTCGGCCCGTCCCGACCAGGCCGCCCTGGTCGACCTCCTCGTCGCCATCACGGATCCGCCCATGAGCCTTCGTCCCGGCGCCCCGAACGATCCCGCGCCCGATCCCACCGAAGGCCAGGCCACGCCCTCCCCGGCGTCCGTCATCGTCGAGCGCTTCGGCGGCATCCGGCCGACGGCGGCGAAGCTCGAGGTGCCGGTCACCACCGTCCAGGGCTGGAAGAAGCGCGGCTACATCCCGCTGGCCCGCCACGCCGACATCCGCGCCGCGGCGCTGCGGCTGGGCGTGGCGCTGAGCGACGCGGAACTCGCCGCCGCCACGCCGCCCGACGACGCCGCGGCGACCGAGGATCCGGCGCCCGTGGCCGCGACGCCGACCGTCCCGGGCATCGTCGTCGCGGCGGCGCCCGAGCCTCCGCCCCCGGCCGGCGCCCGCCCGTCGCCG
>JBIJED010000065.1:0-9388 GCA_044343785.1 Azospirillales bacterium
TCCTCCTGAGGCGTACGGTCGCTGCCCTTGCCCGGCGGGCCGATGCGTTCCAAGTGCCGACAACTGGCCCGCCACCGGATCCGACCTTGCTCCGACGCTCGAACCCGACGCCATCGACGCAAGGATCCGCCGCGGAGCCCGAGCGCCGTCGCGACCTGCGGCCCCTGCGGCGGCTGATGCCCTTCCTCGCGCCCTACTGGCCCCGGATCCTCGGCGCGGCCGTGGCGCTGGTCGTGGCGGCCGGCACGATGCTGGGCCTCGGACAGGGCCTCAGGACGCTGGTCGACGAGGGCTTCGCCGCCGGCGAGGCGGCGCTCCTCGACCAGGCGCTCCTCGTCCTCCTCGGCGTGATCATCCTGCTCGCGGGTTCCACCTACGCCCGCTTCTCGCTCGTCTCCTGGGTGGGGGAGCGGGTGGTCACCGACATCCGGCGCGCGGTCTACGACCACGTGGTCCGGCTGTCTCCCGCCTTCTTCGAGAGCACGCGGACGGGCGAGGTGATGTCCCGCCTGACCACGGACACCACCGTGCTTCAGGTCGTCGTCGGGTCGTCCGTCTCGATCGCGCTCCGCAACGCGCTGATGCTGCTGGGCGGGCTCGTGATGCTCGCGGTCACCTCGGCCAAGCTGACGGGCCTCGTCCTCCTCGTCGTGCCGCTGGTGGTGGCCCCGATCGTCCTGTTCGGGCGCCGGGTGCGGAACCTCTCGCGGGCGAGCCAGGACCGGCTGGCAGACGTGAGCGCGCACATCGACGAGACGCTGGGCGCCATCCGCATCGTGCAGGCCTACGGGCACGAGGACCTCGAGCGTCGTCGCTTCGGCGAGCGGGCGGAGACGGCGTTCGACGTGGCGATCCGCCGGATCCGGGTACGCGCGGCGATGACGGCCTTCGTCATCACCCTCGTCTTCGGGGCGGTCGGCACGATCCTGTGGATCGGCGGGCACGACGTGCTGGCGGGCCGGCTCTCGGCCGGGCAGCTCTCGGCCTTCGTCTTCTACGCCGTCATGGTCGCCGGATCGGTCGGCGCCATCAGCGAGGTGATCGGCGATCTCCAGCGCGCAGCGGGTGCGACCGAGCGCCTCGTCCAGCTACTGGAGACGCCGCCGGTGATCGCCGCGCCGGCCCGGCCGGACCGGATGGCGGAGCCGCCGATCGGATCCGTCGTCTTCGAGGGCGTGCGGTTCCAGTATCCGTCGCGTCCCGGGCAGAGCGCGCTCGACGGTTTCGACCTCCAGGTCCGGCCGGGCGAGACGGTGGCCATCGTCGGTCCGTCGGGCGCCGGCAAGACGACCGTCTTCCAGCTCCTGCTTCGCTTCTACGACCCGCAGTCGGGCCGCGTGCTGGTCGATGGCGTGGACGTCCGCCGGGCCGAGCCGGCGGCGGTCCGGGCCCGCATCGGTCTCGTCCCGCAGGAGCCTGTGATCTTCTCCACCACCGCGATGGAGAACATCCGCTACGGCCGGCCGGACGCGACCGACGCCGAGGTGCGGGCGGCGGCCGAGGCCGCCCACGCGACCGAGTTCCTCGACCGGCTGCCCGAAGGCTTCGCCAGCCATCTGGGCGAGAAGGGCGTGCGGCTCTCGGGCGGCCAGCGCCAGCGGATCGCGATCGCCCGTGCGATCCTGCGGAACCCGCCGATCCTGCTGCTGGACGAGGCGACGAGCGCGCTCGACGCGGAGTCGGAGCGTCTCGTCCAGGCGGCGCTCGACGCGCTGATGCGCGACCGGACAACCCTGATCATCGCCCACCGCCTCGCCACGATCGTCAACGCCGACCGCATCGCGGTGCTGGATCAGGGGCGGATCGTGGCGCTCGGGTCGCATCAGGAGCTGATGCGCCAGGGCGGCCTCTACGCCCGCCTCGCCGCACTCCAGTTCGACCGGCCGAACACGATCGTCGCCGCCGTCGCCGAGTGACGCTCAGCGGCCGAGTGACCGTCAGCGCTGATCGAGCCTGAGTTCGATCCGGCGGTTCCTTGCGAGGTCGCCGGTCGTCTCCAGCGGCTGGAACTCGCCGAAGCCCGTGGCCGCCAGCCGGTCGGCGGGGATCCCCTGCTCGATCAGGAACCGGACGACCGAGAGCGCCCGGGCGTTGGACAGTTCCCAGTTCGACGGAAACTCGCGCGTGCTGATCGGACGCCGGTCGGTGTGCCCGTCCACGCGCAGGACCCAGTTGACGTTCTGGGGGATCTGGTCGGTCAACTGCTTGAGGACGACGGCGATCTGCCGGATCCGCTGCCGGCCGCGATCCTCCAGCGTGGCCGAGCCGCTGTCGAACAGCACCTCGGACTGGAAGACGAACCGGTCGCCCACGATGCGGATGTCCGGCTGGTTCGCCACCACGTCCCGCAGGCGGCCGAAGAACTCCGACCGGTATCGGGCGAGTTCCTGCACGCGGCCCGCCAGCGCCTGGTTCAGCTGCGAACCGAGGTTCGCGATCTGCACCTGGTTCTCGCGGTCGCGCGCCTCCGATGCGGCGAGCAGGGCGGCCATCCGACCGATCTCCTCGCGCAGCGCCGCGGCCTCGGCCGACAGCGTGTCGGCCTGCCGGCGGAAGCGGATGGCCGCGGCCTCCTGCTCGCCCATCCGCCCCTGCGTGACGCCGAGGCTGGCGAGAAGCTCCTGGATCCGGCCCTCGGCGGTCGCCAGCTGCGCCTCCAGATCCGTCCGCTGCTCGGCCGCGTCGGCCAGCTGCGCCTGCGACAGGCGGAAGCGCTCCAGCACCTCCTGGAGCTGGCGGGCGAGGGCCGCACGCTCCTCCCACGTCAGCCGGAGCCCCTCCTCGGCGGCCTTGCGCTCGGTCTCCGAGCGGGACAGTTCCGCGATCACCGCCTCGCGCTGGGAGCGGACCTGCCGGATCTCCTCGGCCAGCCCGTCGCGCGCGGCCTGCGTCTCCTGCAGGCGGCGGGTCGCGGCCTCGATCTCCGCTTGCGTCCGGCTGAGGTCGGCCTGCGCGCGCTGGAGATCGCCCTGCGTCGTGGTCAAGAGGTCGCCGAGAAGGGCCTGCCGCGTGCGTCCGTCCTCGACCTGCCGCGCGAGCGACGCCGATTCGGCCCGGATCTGCGCCAGGAGCGTCGCCAGCGAATCCCGTTCGCCGCTGAGGTCGCGGATCCGCCTCGCCAGCGTGTCGCGCTCCTCGGCCGTCAGCCGCAGCGTCTCCCCGATGCGGGCGCGGGCCGCCTCGCTCTCCTGGTTCGACCGCCTGAGACCGGCGATCTCCTGTTCGTTGCGCTGGCGCAGCAGGTCGAGGGCCGCGATGTCGGCCTCCAGCCGGCGGCGCAGATCGCGCAGCGCACGGATGTCGTCCTGCAGCGCGGAGAGTTCACCGACCTGGAGGCGGATCTTCTCGCGGTCCGCCTCGATGACGCGGAAGGCGTCCTCGAGGTCGCGCGTCGTGCGCTGGGCGTCCGCCACGGCCAGCTCGGCCTGCCGCCCCGAATCGGCCAGCCGGGACTGGAGCTGGTCCCGCTCCGCCGCCAGCGACTGCAACTGCCGCTCGAGCCGTTCGCGCTGGCCGGCCGACGTCTGGAGCTGGGCCGAGAGCTGGGCGACGGCGCTGCGCAGGTCGTCGTTGGCGCGCCGCTCCTCGCCCAGCGTCGCGGACAGTTCGCGGATCTGGCGGTCCATCCGGGTCCGGTTCTCCTCGGAACCGGACAGGGCGCTCGTCAGGTGGAACTGCGCCACCATGAAGACCATGAGGACGAACAGGAACACCATCACCAGCGACGACAGGGCGTCGACCCAGCCGGGCCAGACGTTCAGGTCGTCGCGGCGGCGGCGACCGCCGGAGCTCATCCCCGCCATGGCCGGTCAGCGCTCCTGGTCGTCGGACAGTGCGACGATGGTGCGGGCGAGGAGCTTGATCTCGCTGCGGATCTCCTGGACCGCCTGGCTGCGTCCGTTCGAGACCTCCTCCACCAGCCGCGCCATGTAGATGTCGAGGTTGCGGATGTGCTGGCGCGTCCCGTCGTCCATCCCGAAGCCGGACACGGTCGCATCCGCAAGACGCGCGAGGATGGGGCGCAGTTCCAGCTGCCCCTCCGCGACGCGCAGGAGCAGCGTCTGCTCGGTCTTCATGTGGTCGGTGAGCGCCGCGATCCGTTCGGTGAGCGTGTAGAGCTGCTGGTTGGCCGCCCGGCGCCCGTCCTCGCTCTGCGAGACGGTGCGCTGGAGGCTCTCGAGGTTCTCGGCGGTCGTCTCCAGCAGGGCCTGGAGGTAGGCCGGCACGGAGGTGTGCGCGTCGCCCGTCTCCGACGCGAAGCCGCTGCCGGTGGGCAGCCGCGAGACGCTGGAGAGCAGGTCCTCGAGGTCGTTGTAGAAGCGGTTCTGCGCCTGGCTCGCCTGGAGTTCCAGAAAGCCGAGGATCAGCGATCCGGCGAGGCCGAAGAGCGAGGCGGAGAAGGCGGTGCCCATGCCCGTCAGCGGTGCCTGCAGCCCACGCTGGAGGTTGCCGAACATCGCGCCGACGTCGCCCTGGGTGACCGACAGGCTGGAGATGACGCCCGCCACCGACTGCACGGTCTCCAGGAGGCCCCAGAAGGTGCCGAGCAGACCGAGGAAGATGAGGAGGCCGATCAGGTAGCGCGACAGCTCCTTGCGCTCGTCGAGGCGGGTGGCGATGCCGTCCAGCAGCGACCGCATGGCGAGCGCCGACATGGTGAGGCGACCGCGCCGCTCTCCGATCATCCGCGCCATCGGGCCGAGCAGCAGCGGCTCCCAGGTCAGCTGGTCCGTGCGGCCCGCCTGCCACGCCTCGAGCCAGACCACCTCGTTGCGTAGCTGCAGCACCTGCCGGAACACGTAGGCGATGCCCAGCACCATAACGGCCAGGATCAGGGTGTTCAGCGCCGGGCTCGCCAGATACGCGCCGGCGAGCGTGGGGGACAGCACCAGCGTCAGCGCGGCCATGGCCACGACGAAGACGATCATCCGGGTCAGGAAGCGCTGCGGGCGCGTCATCGGTACGGTCCTCGACCCAAGGTTCAGTTGACGATGAGAATGTCCGCCCGGTCGGCGGGGCCGTCTCCCGCGGCGTCGCCGAGGGGGCGGAGGTTGATGCGGTCGGACCGCACGCCGTTCAGCACGAAGCGGCTGCGGACCGCCTCGGCCCGGGCGAGTGCCAGCCGCCGGGCGTTCCGGGCGTCGGCCTCGTCGGCGTAGGCGGTGATCTGGACCCGGCCCGCCCCGGTGGCGGCCATGCGGGCGGCGAGGCCGTCGATGTCGGTCGCGGCGTCGGACGGGATCCCGGTCCCCGCCTTCGCGAAGAGGACCCGCAGCGTCTCGCCCACGGGCGCGGGGGCGACCGGCCTCGCGTCGGGCGGCGGGAACACGGGTGCGACGGCGGGCGGCGGCGTCGCGAGCCGGGGGGCCGGCGCCGGGACGTCGGCCGGTGCGGGCACCGCGGGCGTCGGCCCGATGGACGGGGGCGCCGGCGTCCGCAGGGCGTTCGGATCGGGCATGCGTTGGGCCGGCTGCGCGCCGGCCCCCGTCGCCGTCCAGCCGACGAGGCCCGCCAACAGGAGGGCGAGCGCCCGTCCGTTCGTCGCGGTCCGATGCATGCCGACCGTTCGCTCCCAACCAGAACCGCCGCCGGGATCGGCGAACGGCTGGAACCTTATCGGACGGACGGGGGGACCGACAACCGGTTGTGGTGACCGCCGGTCACACCTCGGCCGCCGCGTCCTTCCGCCCGGCCGCACCGCCCCGCAGCGCCGTCGCGATCGGCAGGTGCAGCGCCGGGTTCGCGGCCAGCACGCTGGCGCCGCCCTGCGGGTTGCGGCCGCCGCCGATCTCGGTGACGTAGCCCCCGGCCTCCTGGACGATCAGCACGCCGGCCGCCACGTCCCACGGGTTGAGGTCGGTCTCCCAATAGCCGTCGAACCGGCCCGCCGCGACGTAGGCGAGGTCGAGGGCGGCCGAGCCGAAGCGGCGCACGCCGGCGACCTTGTCGGCCAGCAGCTCCAGCTGGTGCAGGAACCCGGCGTGGTCGCCGTGGCCCTTGAACGGGATGCCGGTCGCGAGCACCGCGTCCTCCAGCCGCCGCCGGCCGGAGACGCGGATGCGCCGGTCGTTCATGAAGGCGCCGCCGCCCTTCTCCGCCCAGAACATCTCGTTCTTGATCGGGTCGTGGATGAGGCCGGCCACGATCTCCCCCTCGCGCTCCGCCGCGATCGAGATCGCCCAGTGCGGCAGCCCGTGGAGGAAGTTGGTCGTCCCGTCGAGGGGATCGACGATCCAGCGCGCCGACGGGTCGCGTCCGACGGTGCCACCGCTCTCCTCCATCAGGAAGCCGAACTCCGGCCGCGACCGGCCCAGTTCCTCGCGCAGCACTCTCTCGGCCTTGAGGTCGGCCTGGGAGACGAAGTCCGACGGTCCCTTGCGGCTGACCTGGAGGTGCTCGACCTCCCCGAAGTCGCGGACGAGGGCCTTGGCCGCCTTTTCGGCGGCCTTGACCATGACGGTCAGGAGGGCTGAGCGAGGGGCCAAGGATCAGCCCTTCGCCCGCTCGACGTAGGAATTGTCCGAGGTGTTCACCACGATCCGCTCGCCCGCCTCGATGAAGGGCGGGACCATGACGCGCACGCCGTTCTCGAGTTTGGCCGGCTTGTAGGAGGAGGAGGCGGTCTGGCCCTTCACCACCGGGTCGGCCTCGACGATCGTCATCACCACGCTGTCGGGCAGCGACACCGAGATCGGCGAGCTGTCGAACGACTGGACCGTCACCTCCATCCCGTCCTGGAGGAACACCTTCGGCTCGCCGATGATGTCGCCGGGGATGGAGACCTGCTCGTAGCTCTCCTTGTCCATGAAGGTGAAGTTGTCGCCGTCGGCGAACAGGAACGTCATCTCCGTCTCGTCGAGCCGTGCGCGCTCCACCGTCTCCTGGGTCCGGAAGCGTTCGATGGTCTTCGTGCCCGTCCGCACGTCCTTCATCTCGATCTGGATGAAGGCGCCGCCCTTGCCCGGCTGGACGATCTGCGTCTTCTGCACCACCCAGAGCTTGTTGTTGTGCTCCATCACGTGGCCGGGGCGCATCGTGTTCGCATTGACCTTCATGGCGACGTCTCTCAGGCGGGCGGGGAACGACCGGTTTTCGGGCGGCGCGGACCCTAGCAGCCTTCCCCCAGCCCTGCAACGCCGCGGGGTCGCGGGTCAGACCCACGTCCCGGCGAGTTCGATCTCCTCGCCGCCGACGCCGCGCTTGAACAGCGTGACGCCCGGTGCCGTGTCCGGCTGGATGCCGCCCAGGTCGAACCAGCGCCGCCCCGTCGCCGCCAGATGCTCCATCGCCCGCCACAACAGCAGGTGGGTGGCGCTCGTCGCGCGCCCCTCCGGTCCGGTCCAGCCGATCTGGTAGGTGGCGGTGACGCCGTGGCAGAGGACGAGGATGCCGGCGACGAGGCGGTCGTCGATGGACGCCGTCACGAGGACGGCCCCCCTCTCCGGCGCCAGCGCGTTGCGCAGCCGGACCACCAGCGGGCCCGAGGGGCCGCGGTACTTGCGCGCCTCCTTGTCCGCCACGTAGCGCTTGACCAGTTCCGGCAGGTTGCGGGCGATGGGATCGACCGCGACCGTCAGGCGCCCCTCCGCCTCCGCCCGCTCGGCCAGCAACAGCCGGTTGCGCCACTTCAGGCGCAGGGCGCGCCGGAGGTCGTCGGCCGGCCGGTCGAGGTCGACCCAGATCGTGCGATAGCCCGGACCGTCGGTCCGCTTGAACCGGGCGGCGCTCAACAACGCCGCGTTCCGCCCCGTCGCCTCCAGCTCCGGGATGAAGTGCGTCCACTTGGTGATGCCGGGCGGGAAACGCCTGCGCATCCCGGCCAGCACCTCGAGCAGCACCGCCGGCTCCCGCGCTTCCGGCAGCAGGATGGGGCCGCGCTGGATGCTCACCGTCTCCGCCACGGCGAAGGCCTTCTTGCGCAGCCCCATCACGACGCCGACCGGCCTGTCGTCGATCTCGACCAGCCCGACGACCGCCTTCTCCCGCTCGGTCAGAAGCATCGCCTGCGCGTAGGCGAACGTCTGGGGCAGCGTGGAACGGCCCGCACCCTGCAGGATGCGGGACCATTCCCCGGCCGTCAGGTTGTCCCAGGCGATGCGCACCGCGTTCGACATGCCCCGCATCATGGCGGGCGGCGGGCGGAACGCAATCGGGCTGTCGCGGGCAGCCCGATCATGTCATAGGACCGGCCCATGACCCCCTGGTGGCACCCCTCGGCGATGGCCGCCCGCCGGCCGCACCTCTCCGTCCGCTCCCGCGTCCGGACCGCGCTCGACGGCTGGTTCGCGGACCGGGACTTCCTGGCGGTGGAGACTCCGGTCCTCCAGCTCTCGCCGGGCATGGAGCCCCACATCCACGCCTTCCGCACCCGCTACGACCCCGCCGATCCGGGCCGCCCGGCGCAGGACCTCTGGCTGCACACCAGCCCCGAGTTCGCGATGAAGAAGCTCCTGGCGGCCGGGCTTCCGCGGATCGTGCAGTTCGCCCGGGTCTTCCGGAACGGGGAGGCGACGGTGCGCCACCATCCCGAGTTCACGATGCTGGAATGGTACCGGGCGGACGCCGGCTACGCCGATCTGATCGACGACTGCGTCGGCCTCGTTCGGGCGGCGGCGGCGGCGGCGGGACGCGACCGATTCGCCTTCGCCGGCGTCGCCTGCGATCCCTTCGCCGCGTGGGAGGTGCTGACGGTCGCGGACGCCTTCGCCCGCTTCGCCGGGATCGACCTGCTGGCCACGGCGCCCGACCCGCGGGCGCCGGACGCGGCGCTGCTGCGGGCGGCGGCTGCTGCTGCCGGGCTCCACACCGCGGCCGACGACAGCTGGGAGGATCTCTTCTTCCGGATCATGCTCGACCGGATCGAGCCGTACCTCGGCGCCGGCCGTCCGACGGTGCTGACCGACTATCCGGTGTCGCTGGCGGCGCTGGCGCGGCCGAAGCCCGGGGATCCGCGGCTGGCCGAGCGGTTCGAGCTCTACGCCTGCGGGCTGGAACTGGCGAACGCGTTCGGCGAGCTGACCGACCCGGCCATCCAGCGCGCCCGGTTCGCGGCGGACATGGACCTGAAGGAGCGGCTCTACGGCGTGCGCCACCCGATCGACGCGGACTTCCTCGCCGCCCTCGCCCTCGTGCCGCCGTCGGCCGGGATCGCGCTCGGCTTCGACCGGCTCGTCATGCTGTGCGCCGGGGTCGAGGACATCCGCGACGTGCTGTGGGCGCCGGTGGCGGGGACCTGAGGCCGACGGCCGTGCGACACCGGGGCCGGCCTCACCCCCGCCGCGCGGCCGCCGCGCGCTCCAGCCCGAGCGTCGCGAGGCCGGCCACGAGCCCCCAGAAGGCCGCGCCGATGCCGAGCAGGCCGAGGCCCGAGGCCGTGGCGGCGAAGGTC
>JBIJED010000066.1:0-9382 GCA_044343785.1 Azospirillales bacterium
CTCCGACCGTCCTGCCGAGGTGCTCTCGGCCCTGGCGCGCTGACGCACGGGCTTTGCTTGGGACTTTTCAAATTCCATATGGCGTTTAACGTGGTAGATCGTCCCCGAGGGGGCGCCAACGGCCGGGCATTCTTCGCACCGGCGGACGGAAAAGGCTGGAGGATCGTTTGGTCGCGTTGAAGCCGCTGTTGATCTCGGGCCGTGAGGTCCTTCCCCTCGTCGAAGGGGGCAAGGGCATCTCCGTGTCGAACGGCGAAAGCTCGGGCGCCTGGGCCGCCGCCGGGGGCGTCGGCACCTTTTCGGGCGTGAACGCCGACAGCTACGACGCCGACGGCAATCAGCTCCCGCAGCTCTATTTCGGCAAGACCCGCCGGGAGCGGCACGAGGAGCTGATCCGCTTCTCCATCCAGGGCGGCATCGCCCAGGCCCGCGTCGCGCACGAGCGTTCGAACGGGCAGGGCCGCATCCACATGAACGTGCTGTGGGAGATGGGTGCCGCGGAACGCATCCTCCACGGCGTGCTCGAGGGGGCGAAGGGCCTCATCCACGGCGTCACCTGCGGCGCCGGCATGCCCTATCGCATCGCCGAGATCTCGGCGCGCTATGGCGTCCACTACTATCCGATCGTCTCGTCGGCCCGCGCCTTCCGGGCGCTCTGGCTGCGCGCCTACAACAAGTTCCGCGATCATCTGGGCGGCGTGGTCTACGAGGACCCGTGGCTGGCCGGCGGGCACAACGGCCTGTCGAACAGCGAGGATCCGACGAAGCCGGAGGATCCCTATCCCCGCGTCCGCGCGCTGCGCGAGATGATGAACAGCTTCGGGCTGAACGACGTGCCGGTCGTGATGGCCGGCGGCGTCTGGTATCTGCGCGAGTGGGAGCACTGGATCGACAATCCCGAGGTCGGGCCGGTCGCCTTCCAGTTCGGCACCCGCCCGCTCCTGACCCAGGAGAGCCCGATCAGCGAGGCGTGGAAGAAGCGCCTCCTCGCGCTGAAGTCGGGCGACGTCTACCTCAACCGCTTCTCGCCGACGGGCTTCTACTCGTCGGCGGTGAAGAACGCGTTCCTGGCCGAACTGCAGGGCCGCGCCGACCGGCAGATCGCCTTCACGCCCCACGCGGTGGACGAGAACAAGGTCGAGTTCCCGATCGGTCCGCGCGGACGGCCGATCTACGTGACCGAGAGCGGGGCGGAGCGCGCCCGGGGCTGGATCGCCGAGGGCTTCACGGCCGCGCTGAAGACGCCCGACAGCACGGTCATCTTCGTCACGCCGGAGGAGAGCGAGCGCATCCGGATCGACCAGATCGAGTGCATGGGCTGCCTCTCGGCCTGCGGCTTCTCGAATTGGGCGCAGAACGAGGAGGGGACGACCGGCAAGAAGGCCGATCCGCGCTCCTTCTGCATCCAGAAGACGCTTCAGGCGATCAGCCATTCCGACGACGTCGACCACCAGCTGATGTTCGCCGGGCACAACGCCTACCGCTTCGCCCACGATCCGTTCTACGCGGACGGCTTCATCCCGACGGTGAAGCAGTTGGTCGACCGCATCGCCACGGGCGACTGACGCCTGAGGCGCGTCGCCTCAGCCCGGCCGCACCAGCCGGGCGAGGGCGGCGCGCAGGCCGTCCGGGATCGGGACCGGCCGCATCGTGCCGCGGTCGACGAAGACGTGGACGAAGTGCCCCTCGGCCGCGACCGGGGCCTCGCCCGCGACGAACAGGCCGATCTCGTAGCGCACCGACGAATTGCCGAGCCTGCCGACCCGCAGGCCCGCCTCGACCGTCTGCGGGAACGCGATCGACCGGCGGAAGCGGCAGAAGCTCTCGGCCGCGACCCCGATCACCGACCCGCCGTGGATATCGAGCCCGCCCGCGTCGATCAGGTACGCGTTGATCACGGTGTCGAAGTAGGAATAGTAGGTCACGTTGTTCACGTGGCCATAGATGTCGTTGTCCATCCAGCGGGTGGGGATGGCGAGATGGTGCGGATAGTCCGCGCGGGTCGCGGGGGCGGGGGCGTCGCTCATCGGGGTCCCGGTCGTGCGGTGGTCGTCGGCCCTCGACCATAGCGCCCGCCGGCGCCGACCGCGACCGTGGCCGTCGGTGCGGGGCCCGACGATGTCGCGTCCGGCACGGAACACCCTTAGTCTTTCCGCTGTCGTCGAAAACGGGGTGGGCGGTCTTCCGCCTCCCGACGGGCGACGGAACCGGGAGGAAACGACATGATGACGCTGAAGGGGCCGGCCATCTTCCTGGCCCAGTTCGCGGGCGACGCGGCGCCGTTCGACAGTCTGGCCGGGATCGCCCGTTGGGCCGCCGGACTGGGATTCGTCGGCATTCAGATCCCCAGCTGGGACGGGCGCCTGTTCGACCTCCGCCGCGCGGCCGGGAGCCGGGACTACTGCGAGGAGGTGAAGGGCGTCTGCGCCGAGGCGGGCGTCGCGGTCACCGAACTCTCGACCCACCTCCAGGGCCAGCTGGTCGCCGTCCATCCGGCCTACGACGCGGCCTTCGACGGCTTCGCCCCGCCGGAGGTCCGCGGGAACCCGCAGGCCCGGCAGGCCTGGGCGGTTGAACAGCTGACGCTGGCGGCGACGGCCTCGCGCAATCTCGGCCTCGACGCGCACGCGACCTTCTCCGGCGCGCTCGCGTGGCCCTACCTCTATCCCTGGCCGCAACGTCCCGCGGGCCTGATCGAGACCGCGTTCGACGAACTGGCCGCGCGCTGGCGCCCGATCCTCGACGCGTTCGACCGGGCGGGCGTGGACCTCTGCTACGAGATCCACCCGGGCGAGGACCTGCACGACGGCGTGACGTTCGAGATGTTCCTGGAGCGCACGGGCGGCCACCCGCGCTGCCACATCCTCTACGACCCCAGCCATTTCGTCCTGCAGGCGCTGGACTATCTGGACTTCATCGACATCTACCACCCGCGGATCCGCATGTTCCACGTCAAGGACGCGGAGTTCCGCCCGACGGGCCGCCAGGGCGTCTACGGCGGCTACCAGCCATGGGTCGACCGGGCGGGGCGTTTCCGGTCGCCGGGCGACGGGCAGGTCGACTTCCGCGCGGTCTTCTCGAAACTCGCGCAGTACGACTTCCCCGGCTGGGCCGTGCTGGAATGGGAATGCTGCCTCAAGCATCCGGAGGACGGCGCGCGCGAAGGCGCCGCCTTCATCCGCGACCACATCATCCGCTCCACCGACCGGGCGTTCGACGATTTCGCCGGGGCGGGCGCCGACGAGGCCGCCAACCGGCGCATGCTGGGCATCGACCGAGGGGGGATCGCGCGATGACCGGACCAATGGACCGACGGCTTCGCCTCGGCATGGTCGGCGGCGGACAGGGCGCCTTCATCGGCGCGGTCCACCGCATGGCGGCACGCATCGACGACCGGTGGGCGTTCGTGGCGGGCGCGCTGTCGCGCGATCCCGACCGCGCCCGCGCCTCGGCGGCCGAGGCGCACGTGGCGCCGGACCGCACCTATACCGACTGGCGCGACATGGCCCGGGCCGAGGCCGCGCGGGCCGACGGCATCGACGCGGTGGCCATCGTGACGCCGAACGGCAGCCACCACGCGATCGCCCGGGCCTTCCTCGACGCCGGCATCCACGTCATCTGCGACAAGCCGATGACGACGACGATGGCGGACGCGCTCGACCTCGTGGCGGCGGTCCGCCGCACGGGCCGGGTCTTCGCGCTGACCCACAACTACACGGGCCATCCCATGGTCCGGCAGGCCCGGGCGATGGTGGCGGCGGGCGAGCTGGGCGCGGTCCGGGTCGTCCAGGTCGAGTATCCGCAGGACTGGCTCTCCACCCCGCTGGAGGCGACCGGGCAGAAGCAGGCCGCGTGGCGGATCGATCCCGCGCAGGCGGGACCGGTCGGAAGCCTGGGCGACGTCGGGACCCACGCCCACAACCTCGCGGAGTTCGTCACCGGCCTGCGGGTCGAGCGCCTGCTTGCCGACCTCGCGACCTTCGTCCCCGGGCGGCCGGTGGAGGACAATTCCCACCTCCTCCTCCGGTTCGGGGGCGGGGCGCGGGGGATGCTCTGGTCGAGCCAGGTCAGCCCCGGCAACGAGAACGGCCTCCGCATCCGGGTCTATGGCGAGACGGCCGGGCTGGAATGGGCGCAGGAGCATCCCAATCAGCTGAAGGTGGCGCGGCTCGGCGAGGCGCCGCGCATCCTGTCGCGCGGGATGGGCGGCCTTCACCCGGCGGCGACCCGGGCGACCCGGATCCCGATGGGCCATCCGGAGGGGTATCTGGAGGCCTTCGCCCAGCTCTACCGCGACGTCGCGGACCAGATCGCGGCCCGGATCGCGGGGCGCGAGCCCGATCCCGTCGCCATGCTGGTGCCGACGGTGGAGGACGGGGCCCGGGGGGTCCGGTTCGTGACCGCCGCGGTCGAATCGCACGCGGCCGGCGGCGTGTGGGTCGACACGACGCTGGACGTCTGACCCGTCGCCCTCAGCCGAACCGGCGACGCAGCAGGGCGGAGACGGCGTCCGGCGCCTCCTGCATCAGGAGGTGACCGGCGTCGGGCACCGTCTCCGCGACCGCGCCGGGGATGCGCGCCGCCAGCGCCCGGCCGGCCTTCGGCGGCGTCATCCGGTCGGCGGCCCCGAGGACGAGCAGCGTCGGGCACCGCACCCGCGCGGCGCTCTCGGTTCCGCTCGACCAGGCGGCGCAGGCCGCGAGGTCGGTTCCCAGCGCGCCGCGCGGGGCGGCGGCGAGGACGCGTTCGGCGAGGGCGGGCGTCCACAGCCCGGGCACCGCCGAGGCGAGCCGCGCGGCCGGCCCGAGGCTGAAGCCCACCATCATCGCGATGGCGGCGCCGACGTCGTCGTGGGCGGCGGCCAGCAGGGCCGGGTTCACCGGCATCGCCTCCGACACGGCCACCAGCGCCAGCGTGCGGACACGGTCGGGATGGCGGGCCGCGCATTCGAGGGCGGCGGCGGCCCCCATCGAATGGCCGGCCAGCGCCGCGGTGTCGAGCCGGGCGGCCACGATCAGCCGGGCCAGCCAGTCGCCGATCCCGGTGACCGTCGGAAGCGGCGGTCCCTCGCTCTCGCCGTGGCCCGGCAGGTCGACCGCCAGCACCGACAGGCCGTGCGCGGCGAGGCTGCGGGCCTGCAGGGCCCAGACCGTGCGGTCCATGCCGGCGCCGTGCACCAGCACCGCCGTCGGGCGGGCCGGGTCGAACGGGCGCCCGCCGGTCGACACCCCGACCCGGTACCCGTCCACGCGGACATCCATCGTCAGGGTTCCCACGGCCGGCCCCTCATTCCTTCTGCGAGGCGCGGAGCGCCTGGGCGAGATCCCCGACGAGATCGTCCGCGTCCTCGATCCCGACCGACAGGCGGATCATGTCCTCGCCGATCCCGGCGGCGGCGAGCTGGGCCGCGTCCAGCTGGGCGTGGGTGGTCGAGGCCGGGTGGATGACCAGCGACTTGGCGTCGCCGACGTTGGCCAGATGGGAGAAGAGGCGGAGCGCCTCGATGAACCGCCGTCCGGCCTCGCGCCCGCCGCGGATGCCGAAGGTCACGATCGCCCCGGCCCCCTTGGGCATGAGCCGGCGCGCAAGGGCATGGTCCGGGTGGTCGGGCAGGTCCGGGTGCCGCACCCAGGCGACCGCGGGGTTCCGCTGCAGCGCCTCGGCGACGGTGCGGGCGTTGGCGACGTGGGCGCGCATCCGGACGGGCAGGGTCTCGATGCCCTGGAGGAGGTGGAACGCGGTCATGGGGCTCATCGCCGCGCCGAAGTCGCGCAGCCCCTCCGTCCGCGCCCGCATCAGGAAGGCCGCCGGCCCGAACTCGGCCGCGAAGTCGATCCCGCGATAGCCGGCATAGGGCTCCGTCAGCGTCGGGAACCGACCGGTCGCCGCCCAGTCGAACCGGCCACCGTCGACCAGCACCCCGCCGATCGCCACCCCGTGCCCGCCGATCCATTTGGTCGCCGAATGCATGACGATGTCGGCGCCGTGCTCCAGCGGGCGGCACAGGTAGGGCGTGCAGAAGGTGCTGTCGACCAGCAACGGCACGCCGGCCGAATGGGCGATCCGGGCGATGGTCGGCAGATCGACGATCTCCAGGCCGGGGTTGCCGATGACCTCGGTGAAGACGAGGCGCGTCTCCGGCCGGATGGCGAGCGCGAACCCCTCGGTGTCGTGCGGATCGACCCAGGTCGTGTCGATGCCGAAGCGGGGGAGGGTGAGGCCGAGCAGGTTGACCGAGCCGCCGTAGACGGCCCGGCTCGCGACGATGTGCCCGCCGCTGCCCATCAGCGTCGTCACCGCGAGGTGGAGTGCTGCCTGCCCGCTGGCCGTGGCGACCGCGCCGACGCCGCCCTCGAGCGCCGCCATCCGCTCCTCGAACACGGCCACCGTGGGGTTCGAGATGCGACTGTAGATGTGGCCGGCGCGTTCCAGGTTGAACAGCGCCGCCGCATGGTCGGCGTCGTCGAAGACATAGGATGTGGTCTGGTAGATCGGGACGGCACGCGCCCCGGTCGCCGGATCGGGCCGTTGACCGGCGTGCAGGCTCAGAGTCTCGAACTTCGGTCCGCCGGACATGGCTTCGCACCCACGAACTGTGATCCGGGGCATGGTGGTCGACAACGGGGAGGACGTCCAGCGGGACACGGAGCCCGAAAAGATGAGGGGCCGCTTGACTGCGGCCCTCTCTTTCTGAAGCCAACCCGTTCAACCCCGGACGTGAACGAAGTGTTAACGCCCCGCCTGCCATGCGTCAAGCGCATTACAGATCGGCTAACGGCATACCGAAATCGTGACGAACGTGTCGTGCCGGTCACATGTCCTTGGGCTTCGGGTCGTCCGACGGCGGCTGCACCTGCGGCGGCTGCATCACCGGGCGGACGTCGCGCGGTTCCGCGGGGCGCTGCTGGGTCCGGCGGGACTGTTCCTCGATGATCGTGGTGTGGACCTTGGCGGAGATATCCTTGATCCGGACCCGTCCGATCTTGCCGATCAGGGCGTAGGCGAGCGGGCCTTCCACCCAGTAGGCGCTGGTGACGTCGCCCTGTTCGTAGATCGTGACCGCGTTGTCGGGGGCCTGCGAACGGGGGGAGCCGACGAACAGGGTGATCCGCTGGCCCTGGCCGTCCTCGTAGATGTACTGGCCGCCCGGGCCGTAGGCCGTGGGCAGCGTCCGCCCGCCGACGAGCTGATAGCCGGCCGCCTCCAGGTTCGGGCCGAACACCGGCTTGCCCAGGCGCTCGGACACCCACCCGTCCAGCCGGTCGCGGTCGTGGGCGCCGAGCTCCACCATGAACGGATTGTCGACGGTGTAGAAGTTGTGCGCCCGCATCGCCGCGGCGGCGAAGGTCTGGAGCGGGGAGGGGGTCTGCGGCTGGGCCACGGCCGCGGTCTGGGCCGCCGGGCGTTCCGCCGTCCGCGACCCGGTCCAGGTGGCGCCCATCCAGCCGCCGACGCTGCCCGTCACCACGAGCGCGACCGCGACCGCGACCCGCAGGGCCGCGCGGCCGCCCCAGGCGCCACGCCGGTCCTCGTTCGCCGCGGCGCGCGCCACCGTCAGCCGGTCGGCCGCCGCGCGCATCGTTTCGGTCGGCGCCTCGTCGAGGACGGGGTCGAACAGCGCGTGGAGCGCCAGCGCCTGCGCGCGCCAGTTCGTGACCTTCGCGGCCGCCTCCGGGTCGCGCGCGAGAAGGGCCTCCAACTCGATCCGGCGGGCCTCGTCGAGAACCCCGTCGACGTAGGCGTGCAGATCGTCGTCGGACAACGGGCTCGTCGTCATCACTTGATCCTCCGCAGCGTCGGGCCGCGCTCCGCCGGGCCTTCGGCCAGGCGGTTGCGAACGGCCTCCCGCGCCCGGCTCAGCCGGGACATGACGGTTCCGATCGGAACGCCGAGCACGGTCGCGACCTCGTCGTACTTCATGCCTTCCAGCCCCACCAGGAGCAGCACCTGCCGCTGTTCCGCCGGCAGCGTCTCGATCGCCCGCGACATGTCGCGCAGTTCGATCCGCCCGTCCTGCCGGGCGGGCGTCGACAGGCGCTGCTCGTGGTCCTCGACGGGAACCTCGTTCGGCCGCACCACCTTGGCGCGCACGTTGTTGACATGGATGTTGTGCAGGATCGTGAAAAGCCACGCCCGCATGTTCGTGCCGGGCTTGAACTGGTGGCTGCGGGACAAGGCGCGGGCGAGGGCGTCCTGCATCAGGTCCTCGGCGTCCGACCGGTCGCGCATGAGCGCACGGGCATAGCGCCGGAGCGACGCGATGTGGACCGTGATCTCCGCCTTGATGTCGTCCAAGCCGCTTCCCCCCTCCGCAGCCGTGCCGTGCGTCGCGGGCGCGGGCCTGGTGGCGTCCGCAGCGTCGGGGAAAGGGATCAACTTCGCAAGCGCCGTCACGGGAGCACCCCTGACAAGGAACCGTCACTGGGCTGATCAACGCCTGCGGGACGGGATTATTCCGAAGGGCGCAGCCTACCCCATGTCCAGCGTAACCTTTGGGTCTCCCCGCCGCGGGTGCTGGGTGGTCCGATCAAGGTGATCGGGAAGGACACCCGGACCCGATGCATCCCGACCGAAGGCTGCTGCGGCTGGCTCATCTTTTCGTCCTGTCGGTCTATGTCCTCCCCACCGGCATCGTCGGCCGGCTTCGCCGCGGGAGGGCCGCATGACGCCGATCACCCACTTCGTGAAGGCCGCGGGCCACGAGATCCATGTGGCCGAATGGGGCCGCGGGAACGCCGAGACGGCGATCCTCTGGCACGGCCTCGCCCGTATGGGCGCCGACTTCGAGCCGCTGGCGGCCGAACTGGCGAAGGAGTGGCGCGTCCTCGTGCCCGACACCCCGGGCCGCGGCCTGTCCTCGTGGGCGCGGGAGGAGGGGGAGTACGGGTTCGCGACCTACGCCGCCGTGGCGGCGGACGTCTGCGCCCTGTTCGGCGTGAACGCGATGATGTGGGTGGGAACGTCCATGGGCGGCGCGCTGGGCATCCGCCTCGCCGCCGGCCCCTTCGCCGGGCGGATCACCCACCTCGTCGTCAACGACATCGGGCCGGAACTGCCGCGCCCGGCGGTCGAGCGCATCCTCGCCTACGCCGCGACCCCGCCGGTCGTCGACACGATGGAGGAGCTGGAGGCGTTCCTGCGCGCCGCCTACCGGCCCTATGGCTTCCTGCCGGAGGCGCAGTGGCGGCGGATGGCGGTCACCGCCGCCCGCCGCCTTCCGGACGGGCGCCTGACCCTCCACTACGACCCGCGGATGACGCGCCAGTTCGTGAACCATCCGGGCGACTACGACCAGTGGGAGGCGTGGCGCCGCGTCGGCTGCCAGACGCTCGTGCTGCGGGGTGCTGACAGCGACCTCCTTCCGCCCGCCGTCGCCGACCGG
>JBIJED010000067.1:0-9353 GCA_044343785.1 Azospirillales bacterium
GAAGGGCCGGACCGCGTAGAAATGGACCAGGAACTCCCACACACCCAGCACCGCCACGCCCAGCAGCAGCGGCACCAGGATCTGCATCAGCCGGTCGCGCCGGCGCTTCGCCTCGGCCGGGTTCATCGCCTCATTCCTCGTGCTCGTGGCCGGCCATGGCGTCGCGCAGCGCCGCGGAGACCTGCCGGCAGCATTCGTTGTAGAGGGCGGACGTGCGGAACGCCTCGCCACGCGGATAGGGCGCGTCGACCGCGATGTCGGCGACGATGCGTCCCGGCCGCGGGGCCATGACGATGATGCGGTCCGACAGGTAGACGCTCTCGTAGACCGAGTGGGTGACGAACACGACCGTCCAGTCCTGTCCCGCCCACAGCGCCAGCAGGTCGTCGTTGAGGCGGTGGCGCGTGATCTCGTCCAGCGCGGCGAACGGCTCGTCCATCAGGAGCACCGAGGGCTGGGTGACCAGGGCGCGCGCGATCGACACCCGCATCTTCATCCCGCCCGACAGTTCGCGCGGATAGGCGTCGGCGAAGGCGGCGAGGCCGACGCGCTCCAGCGCGGCCATGATCCGCGGGGCCGCCTCCTTCTTCGACACGCCCTTCAGCCGGAAGGGCAGATGGACGTTTCCGAAGACCGTCCGCCACGGCATCAGCGTCGGCTCCTGGAACACGAAGCCGAGATCGCGCAGGGGCTGGCCGCGGTGGTCGTGCATCGCCCGTGGCCATTCGATCCGCCCGGTCGTCAGGTCGCCGAGGCCGGCGATGAGGCGCAGGATCGTCGACTTTCCGCAGCCCGACGGGCCGAGGAGCGACAGGAACTCGGGCCGGCGGATCGCGAGGTCGACGCCGGACAGCGCGACCGTGCCGTTGAGATAGGTCTTCGAGACGCCCTCGAGGGCGACGAGCGGCCGCCTGGCCGCAGAACTGGTCACGGGCGTTCGGGTCCGGTCAGGGGGCACGTTGCGGCGGGGCGCCCGCGGATCTTCGACCGGATCCGGGGCGCCCCGCCAGTGACGAGGCCGCGACCCCGGTTACTTCTTCATGTCCATCGCGTGCTTCTTGTTCACGAAGTCGAAGGTGAACGCCTTCTTCCAGTCGAGGTCGGCCTTGTAGATGCCCTGCGCGACCATGATGTCGAAGAACTCCTTCCAGCGCGCCTCTGTCATCGCGCCGATGCCGAGCGTCGCCGCGTCGCCGCCGTCGGCGATCTGGTACTCTTTCAGCTTGGCGATGCCGTAGGCGATCGTGGCGTCGTCCATGTCCGGATTGTCGCGCTTGATCAGCGCGTTGGCCGGCGCCGGGTTGCCCCAGAGATAGCTGTACCAGCCCTCGATCGTCGCGTTCACGAAGTCCTGCACGACCTTCGGGTTGCGGTCGATCAGGCTCTGCTGCGCCATGATCATCGAGCTGTAGGACGGATAGCCGCTGTCGGCGAGGAGGAAGACCTTGGCGTCGATGTTGCCCTCCTTCTTCACCAGGTTCGGCTCGGACGAGAGATAGCCCTGCTGGATCGCGTTCCGGTCCACCAGGAACGGCGCCATGTTGAAGGTGTAGGGGCGGATCTGGTCGTCGGTGAACCCGTACCTCGCCTTCAGCCAGACCCAGAAGGTGTTGCGCGAGGACGAGCCGATCATGATCGGCTTGCCCTTCATGTCGGCGAGGCTGTTCACGTCGGTGCGCGGGTGCGTCATCAGGATCTGCGGATCCTTCTGGAAGATCGACGCCACGACGCGGACCGGCGCGCCCGCCTGCACCATGTTCAGCCCGAAGAACGTGTTCGAGCCCATGGCGATGTCGAGCGCGCCGGCCGCCAGCAGCTGCTGGTTGTCGACCGCCGGGCCGCCGGGCCGCAGGTTCACGTCCAGGCCGTACCGCGCGTAGATCCCGCTCGCGATGGCCTGGTAGAAGCCGCCGTGCTCCGCCTGGGCCTTCCAGTCGGTCGCGAAGTTGATCCGGGTCTGGGCGAGGGCCGGCGTCGCGATGCCGGCGAACGCCACGCTCGCCGCACCCAGGGCGGCCGCGACAACGGTTCTGCGAAGCATGTGGGTCGTCTCCATGATTGCCGTCGGCGGCGTTCGCCACCGTTCCTGTCCGCCCGCGCACGCAAGCCCCATACCAGCACCGGAATCGCGGAACAGCCGATGAGGTGCGTCGGATGTGCCCCATTTCTAGGCAGCGTGCGAGCGATTTCCGGGCCGACGGGATCATCGCTGCGCCCGGCGCCGACGGAGTGCGCCGCTTCCCGCCTTCCGCCAGGATCGCAGGGGCGTTCCCCGTCGGCCCGCCCGGGGACGTCCTCCTTGCGCCTCTACCGACCGTTCGGCTCGCGTGGCTTGTTCTCGTCACGGCGCTCCTTCTGTCGGGCGCGCCAGCGTCGGCGCGGTCCGGTTGCGACACCATGCCCCGGACCTGCGCCGTGCTCGCCGCCGGGGGACCGCTCGTCGTCGTGGCCATCGGGTCGTCGTCGACGGCCGGTGCGGGGGCGACCGCCCCGGACAAGGCCTATCCGGCCCAGCTCGAGGCGGCACTCGTCCGCAGGCTCCCGCCGCGCGTGCCGGTCCGGGTCGTCAACACGGGCGTGAACGGGAACGACTGGCCGGTCGTGTCCGACGCGGTGCCGCCGTGGGTCGCCCGGCTCATCCATCCGATCAGCAAGACCCGCATGGATCCGCTGCGCCTGCTTCACTTCTGCGCGCTCGCGGTGGTGGTCGCCCGCATCGTCCCGCCGACCGCGGGCTGGCTGTCCGCGGCTCTCACGCGCGAGGTGCGGCGGATGGGCGAGAACGGCCTCGAAGTGTTCTGTGTTGGCGTGATCCTCTCCCTCATGGTTCATTTCGCGCTGACGCAGATCGATGCCGGTCCCCTTTTCGCCAGCGCCATCACGCTGGCGGGCGTTCTGGGGCTCGCGGCGATGGCGCGTCTGTCCGACTGGTACGACACGGTCGTCGACGGCACGCCGCGGAAGACGGGTGTGGTGGCACGATGACGGGACGGTTCGGCTCGATCCTGATGCTCCTGGCGGCGCTCGTCGGGCCCGTTCCCGTGGCGTCGGCGACGGAGGCGACGCCCTGCCCGGACCCGGCGTCCTGGCAGACGGGGACGGTCGACGCCGTGCGCGGCGTGGAACTCGATGGCGTCTCCTCCGCCGTCGACCTCCGGCCCGCCACCGACGAAGCGCGCCGCGCCGTCACGCAGGCCGTGAACCGGTGTCTCGCCGCGGTCATCGGCCGCTTCGTGGCGGCCGAGGTCGCCACCCCTCCCTGATCACCTCGCCCCCGCCATCCGGATCCCCCATGCTCGTCGCCCAGATCACCGACCTCCACGTCGCGGCCGCCGGATCCGACCGGGCCGGTGCCAACGCCGACAACGCCACGCGGCTCGCCGACGCGGTCGACCACATCAACCGGCTCGAACCCCGGCCCGACGCGGTGATCGTCACCGGCGACCTCGCCGACGGGCCGCGGCCCGGCGAATACGACACGATCGCGCCGATCCTCGGCCGGCTGGCCATGCCGGTCTTCGCCGTTCCCGGCAACCACGACGACCGCGACGGGATGCGCGCGCTCTTTCCCGGGGCGGCCTGGATGCCGGACGACGGCTTCCTCCACCATGTGGTCGATCTCGGGCCCCTCCGGATCGTGATGCTCGACACGCAGGTTCCCGGCCAGACGGCGGGCCGCCTTTGCGACGAGCGCCTCGCGTGGCTCGCCGAACGGCTGGGCGAGCATCCGGGCCCGACGGTCGTGGCCATGCACCATCCGCCGTTCCACGTCGGCGTGCCCTTCATGGACCGGGTGGCGCTGGAGGATCCCGGGCCGCTCGCCGCGCTCGTCCGCCGCCACGGCGGCGTCCTCGCCGTCGTCTGCGGCCACGTCCACCGTTCGGCCACCGTCGGTTTCGCCGGGACGGTCGGCATCGCGGTTCCGGCGACCGGGCACCAGCTCGCGCTCGGGATCGGACGCGAGGCGTTCCCGCGCTGGACGCTGGAACCGCCGGTGGTGGCACTCCATCTCTGGGGTCCGGGCGGGGGGCTCGTCAGCCACCTCAGCCCGGTCGGCCCCTGGGCGCCGCGCCCCTTCCGGCGCGGCATCTGAGCCGACCCCTTGTGAACGCCGTCCGCGTCCGCTCTATTGGCGCGGCGACGGCGAGCGAGCCTACTCCGGGAGCAAGGTCCATGGTCGACTTCATCCGCGCGGACGACGAGGACGAGCGCGAGGACGAGCCGCAGAAGAAGGAGGACGACAAGAAGCCGGACGGCCCGCCGAACAACGTCCTCACCAACCTCTTCAAGTCGCGCACCGTCCTGATCTTCGGCGAGATCAACCAGAAGGTCAGCCAGGCGGTGGTGGCCCAGCTGCTCGCGCTGGCGGTCGAGAACGACGATCCGATCCGCGTGGTCGTGAATTCGCCGGGCGGGCACGTCGAATCGGCCGATTCGATCCACGACGTCATCCGGTTCATCAAGCCGGAGGTGAAGATGCTCGGCACGGGGTGGGTCGCCTCCGCCGGTTGCCACATCTTCCTGGCCGCGAAGCCGGAGAACCGGTTCTGCCTGCCGAACACCCGGTTCCTCATCCACCAGCCGCTGGGCGGCGCCGGTGGCCGGGCCTCCGACATCGCCATCGAGGCGAAGGAGATCATCAAGATGCGGGAGCGCCTGAACCGCATCATCGCGCGTGAGACAGGCCAGTCTTACGAGCGGGTGGCCAAGGATACCGACCGGAACTACTGGATGTGGGCGGACGAGGCCAAGGCCTACGGCATCGTCGGCCAGATCATCGACCGCTGGGACGCGCTCGCCTGATCCGACGTCGCCGCCCGTCCCCCGCCGGCGGGGACGGGCGCGCGTCCTGACAGGGCCGGCCGTTCCCCGGGGTGCCATGATCCCCACCTATCGCACCGCGCTGATCGTCGGCGCCGGTCCCGGCCTCGGAGCGGCGCTCGCGCGGCGCTTCGCCAGGGAGGGGCTCCAGGTGGGCGTCGCCGCGCGCGACGCAGCCCGCCTCTCGGCGCTCGTGACCGAGACCCGCGGCGTCGCGTTCGCGGCGGACGTGGCCGACCCCCTCGCCGTCGCGGCCCTGTTCGACGCCGTCGACGCGGAGCTGGGTCCACCCGACGTCGTCGTGTTCAACCCCAGTGCGCGCCTGCGCGGCCCCTTCGTCGAGCTGGCGGGCGAGGACGTCCGGCGCGCCGTCTCGACGACGGCACTCGGCGGCTTCCACGTGGCGCAGCAGGCCGCGCGCCGCATGCTCGCCAAAGGCCACGGCGCCATCCTGTTCACGGGCGCATCCGCCAGCGTGAAGGGCTACGCCCGATCGGCCCCCTTCGCGATGGGGAAGTTCGCGCTCCGCGGGCTCGCCCAGAGCCTCGCGCGCGAACTGCACCCGCAGGGGATCCACGTCGGGCACTTCGTGATCGACGGCGCCATCCGCGCCGCGGGCCGACCGGAGCCGGGCGACCGGCCGGACAGCCACCTCGATCCGGCGGCGATCGCCGAGGCCTACTGGCAGTTCCTCTCCCAGGACCGCAGCGCCTGGTCGTGGGAGGTCGAACTGCGGCCGTGGACGGAGACGTTCTAGCCGGGCTGGGCCGGGGGTTCCCCGTCGCGGGCCGCCGCCCGCGCCACCTCCGCCGCCGCCACCTCCGCCGCCGCCACGGCCGGCCGCCGCGCCGTCCGGGCCTCGCGACGGGCGGCCCCGGCGTAGATCTGCTTCGTCGCCTCGACCATGCAGACACCCGCGAAGCCGGTGAACCAGCGATTGCCCACCTCCTCCCACGCCGGCGCCGAGCCGAGGATGAAGCGGGTGTGCGCGGGCGGCACGTAGAGGGCGAAGGCCGAGCGCTCCGGCTGGAACAGGTTGTCGCGCAGGAGGCGCTTCAGCTGCGAGGGCGAGTAGGGCGAGCCGTGCCCGAAGGGCGTCCGCTCGGTCCGGGCCCACATGCCACGCCGGTTCGGCGCGACGACGAGGAGCCGGCCGCCGCCCGCCAGGATGCGCCAGATCTCCCGCATCATCTGCCGCAGGTGCTCGGTGTGCTCCAGCCCGTGGACCAGAAGGACCCGGTCGACCGAATTGTCGGGGACCGGCAGTTCCGCCTCCTCGCCGAGGACGACGAGGCCGGGGCCCTCGCGCGGCCAGAAGCTGCATCCCTGCGCCGCCGGCATCACCGCGAACGCCCGGTCCGCCTCCTCCCGGAAGGGGCGCAGGAACGGGATGGCGTAGCCGATCCCGCAGACGACCTGTCCGCGCGTGTCCGGCCAGAGTTCGCGGATGCGCCGACGGACCATGCGGCGCGCGACCTGTCCGAGGCTCGAATCGTAGAACTCGCGAAGGTCGACGACGTCATGGTACATGGCATGGGAAGCCTAGCACGGCTCGCGCCCGTCCGGCAGTCCGCCCGGCCGCCGTCCCGCCCCGTCGCAACAGAGGTCGCCGGTCCATGGCCTCCCTCACTGTCGAACTCGTCCCCGCCCTGTCGGACAACTACGTCTACCTGATCCACGATCCGGCGACCGGAGCCTCGGGCGTCGTCGATCCGGCGGAGGCCGCCCCCGTGGAGGCTGCGCTCGCGCGGGCGGGCCGCAAGCTCGACGTGATCCTCAACACCCATCACCACGGCGACCACACGGGCGGCAACGCGGCGCTGAAGGCGGCGTTCCGCTGCCCGGTGCTGGGCCCCGCCGGCGAGGCGGACAAGATCCCGACGATCGACCGACCGATGCAGGAGGGCGACGTCGTCACCTTCGGCTCGCTGCGGTTCTTCGTCATCGACACCCCCGGCCACACGAAGGGACACGTCTCCCTCTGGTGCCGGGAGGCCGGGGTGCTGTTCTGCGGCGACACGCTCTTCTCGCTCGGCTGCGGCCGCGTGCTGGAGGGGACGTTCGAGCAGATGTGGGACTCGCTCCTCAAGCTGCGGACGCTTCCCGACGAGACCCTCGTCTACTGCGGCCACGAATACACCCAGTCGAACGCCCGCTTCGCGACGACGATCGATCCGGGCAACGCCGCGCTCGCCGCCCGCGCGGAAGAGGTCGACCGCCTGCGGCGGGCGGGAAGCCCGACCATTCCCGCCCGCCTCGGCGACGAGAAGGCGACCAACCCCTTCCTGCGGGCCGACGATCCCACGATCGCCCAGGCCGTGGGCCTCGTCGGCGCCCGTCCCGCGGACGTGTTCACCATGGTCCGGCGGGCCAAGGACAATTTCTGACGGCGAGGACCCGATCGATGAAGCTGCGCTATTCCGCCACCAGCCCCTACGTCCGCAAGGTCCTGATGGTCGCCGCCGCCTGCGGCATCGCGGACCGGGTGCGGCACGACCCGACCGATCCCTGGGCGGCGGACACGACGCTCGGCCACGACAATCCGCTCGGCAAGGTTCCGGCCCTCGTGCTCGACGACGGGTCGACCCTCTACGACAGTCCGGTCATCTGCGAGTATCTCGACTGGGCGGCCGGCGGCGGGAAGGTGATCCCGGCCCCCGGTCCGGCGCGCTGGACCGCGCTGCGCCGTCAGGCGCTGGGCGACGGCATCTGCGATGCCGCCATCCTGCGGCGGCTGGAACAGACCCAGCGTCCCGCGGAACGGCGCTCGGACACCTGGGACGCGCGCCAGAAGGGCCACGTGACCCGCGCGCTCAACGCGCTCGAGGCGGAGGCGGGCGCGCTGGGCGACGGGCTCGACGTCGGCACGATCTCGATCCCGGTGGCGCTCGGCTATCTCGACTTCCGCTTCGCGTCGGAGGACTGGCGCCAGGGCCGGCCGGCCCTGGCCGCGTGGTACGCGATGGCCTCCGCGCGCCCGAGCTTCCGCGACACGGCCCCGCCGTCGTGACCGGCCACGGGACGACCGGGGCCGAGATCATCCGCCGGCTGGGGATGCGTCCTCATCCGGAGGGTGGCCACTACGTCGAGACCTACCGTGCGCCCTCGAAGGCGGGCGAACGGTCGGTCGTGACGGCCATCTACTTCCTCCTCCAGGTCGGCGAGGTGTCCCACTGGCACCGGGTCGACGCGGTGGAGATCTGGCACTGGTACGCCGGCGCGCCGCTGGCGCTCACGGTGTCCGAGAACGGCCACGACGCGTGGGCGGTGCATCTGGGCCCTGAGATCCTCGCGGGGCAGCGTCCGCAGGCGGTCGTGCCGGCGCACGCGTGGCAGTGCGCCGAGAGCCTCGGTGAATGGACCCTGGTCGGCTGCACGGTCTCGCCGGGCTTCGATTTCGCCGGCTTCGAACTGGCGCCGCCGGACTGGCGCCCCACGCCCCGGCCGTCGGGGCGCGCCTAGGCGAGGTGGCCCGTCGCCTCGTCGGTCACGGCGGCATGGAGCTGCTGGAGCGCTTCCAGGACGGTGAGGAACCTCGATGCGGTGCCCGGCGTCTGCATGACCCGCTCGACGATCGCCTCCGCGTTCAGCACGGCGGAGAGCGAGAAGCCGATGCGCCAGAAGCGCTCGTTCGCGCGCTGGAGGAACTCGCGCATCGGCGCCGCGTCGTCCCGGGCCGTGAAGGTCTTCAGCGCGAGGTCGTAGGTGGCGAAGGTGTTGGAGAGGTGGCGGAAGCACGTCGCCAGCCCCTTCGTCACCATCTCCCGCAACATGGCGAGCCGTTCGCGATCGTATCGTGGATAGAGGTCGAGGTCGTCGGGGCGCTGCGCCGGTCCGCGCAGCCAGGCGCCGACGAGTTCCATCCCTTCCCGGGCGGTGATGCTCGCGTGCTCGTAGAAGGTGATGCCCTGCAGGGCGAAGAAGATGCGCGGCGCCTGCTCCGGGCTGATGCCGAACGCCGCCATGAAGAGCGCCGACTCCTCCATGCGCGGGTTCCAGATCGCCTCCAGCGCCCGCTGGATCTTCGCCTCGTTCGCCCGCGGGCCGGCGGCATGCCGCAGAATCAGGCCGATCCGCTGCTGCACGATCCGGCGCATCCCTTCGTGCTCGGCCTCCGTCGTCCGGAGCTGTCCGTCGCCGAGACGGATGTCGTGGAACTCGAACCGGGCGCGGACCAGGAACGGATCGAGCGATGGCACCTCGTCGAGGACGTCGAGCAGACGGAGGTCGGCCTTCAGGTCCGGGTCGTCGCCCGCCATGTCGAGACCGAGCATCTCCTTCAGGACCCCCCGGTGGGAGGCACGGCGGAGGTAGATGCCGTAGCCGCCCCTCATCGGTTCGGCGGCGTCATGGGGCACGTAGAGCGCGGTCTCGACCGGCCGTTCGCTGTCACCCCTGGTGAAGTTCGGATATTTGTAGAGGATGGTCGAATACAGCCCGTCCTTCTTGAACAGGCGGGAGTCACCGTCGTCCGAGGCGCCGAGCGCGATGAGGTTCAGCGACGTCGCGCTCGTTCCGTTGACGATCCGGTG
>JBIJED010000578.1:0-2588 GCA_044343785.1 Azospirillales bacterium
GGGCCCGCCCGGCGACGGTGTGCTCGTCACGCTCCTGCGCCGCATGACCATCGCGCGCGCGACCGACTGGCTGGAGAGCGCGCCGCTGACCGCACGCGCGCTCAACGACGCCTTCGACGCGCAGGTCGCCGTCGACCAGCAGCTGGCCGACGAGCAGTCGCGCATGCTCCGCTATCCCGACACCGACCGCCCGTCGGGCGCGGTGCTGCCGAACCGGGGTGCGCGGGCGGGCCGCCTGTTCGCCTTCGATGCCGACGGCGCCCCCACCGTCTCGCCGGTCGTGGACGGCACGGCGCTCGCCACCTTCCTCGCGCCCGGGACCGGTGCCGTCGCCCGGCCGATCGCGGGCAAGCTGGCCGACGCCGTCTCGGTCCGGGACTTCGGCGCCGTCGGCGACGGGGTCGCGGACGACACGCTGGCGATCCAGGCCGCACTGGCCGCGCACCGGTCGGTCCGCCTGCCGCCGGGCACCTATCGCGTGACGGCGACCATCGTCGTCGGCTTCGGGCAGGTGCTGGAAGGGGCGGGCGACGTCTCGGTGCTGAGGGCGGCGACGGACGCGGTCGACCTGATCGAGATGCCGGACGGCTACGCCACGGTCCGGTCGCTGAAGACCCAGGGCGGCGGCGTCGCGATCCGCCTTCGCGGGCGCCTCGGCGCCTGCGTGCAGAACACGCTCTGCGACCTGACCGTCTGGGACGCCGGCACGGGGATCCTGTTCGACGGCTGGGTCTCCACCGACCGGCCCTGCTACTGGAACCAGGTCGACCGGGTGCTGGTCGCCCGGCCGCGGATCCACGGCGTGCGGCTGACGAAGACCGGTGCGGGCGACACGCCCAACGCCAACCGCTTCCACCTGCTGCGGGTCTATTCCATGGGCCTGCCCATGACCGGCAGCGGCATCTGGGTCGAGCAGGGGCGCTTCAACAACAGCTTCACCGACTGCGAGGTGAACGTCTGGCACGAGGCGCATTCCTGCGTCCGCGTCGGCGCGGGCACGGACAAGACGCTCTTCGTCAACCTCTACACCGAGACGATCGGTGCGGTGACGAACGTGCTGCTGGAGGCGGGGTCGGTGAACACCGCCATCGTCAACCTGCTCTCCGCCTCGGCGGGTGCCGCGATCTGGGACTTCTCGGGCGGGAACTACACGGCGGTGAACGCCGGCTTCCCGGAGAAGAACCGCCTGGAGCGGACCCGGGTGACGGAGCTGGTGGTCGAGGGCCTGCGCTACGACACCGAATACCGGGAACCCGCGACCGGCGGTCTCGTCGCGATCGACGGGACCAGCGCCATCTGGCTCGTCTCGTCCTTCGGCGGGGCGGTGGAGGCGCGCCTGCCGCCGGCGGGATCGTCGAACGGGTTCGCCTTCACGATCAAGAAGACCGACGCCTCGGCCAACGTCGTCTCCGTCACCGAGGCGGGCGGCGGCCCCGGGCCGGACGGCCGGACCATCCGGCTGGCCAGCCGCCACGACCACGTCACCGTCGTCTCCAACGGCAACGCCTGGCACGTCGTCGCCCACAACCTGATGCCGGCCAACAGCCGCTACGTGGAGGGGCAGGCGACGGTGTCGATCGACGCGGCCCGCACGCTGCACATGGTCAGCGCCTTCGGCGGTCCCGTCACCGCCACCCTGCCGGCGCCTGGCGACGCCCAGGCGGTGGGGCGGACGGTGACGGTGAAGAAGGCCGACGTCAGCGCCAACGCGGTCACGGTCGTGCAGGCCGGCGGCGGCGGTCCCGACGGGGCGGCGATCGTGCTGTCCGCCCTCGGCCACGCCGTGACCGCGATCAGCGACGGGGCCGCGTGGCGCATTCTCGCCCGGCACCCGTGAGGCCCGCGCCATGACCGACACCGCGAAGTCCATCCGGGACAAGCTGGCGGAGGCGCTGCCGACCCTCGTCGGGAACGCGGTCGACGCCATCCTCGCCACCGCACCGAAGAAGGACGGCGACCTGAAGGAGGAACAGGCGGTGGGCAAGGTCGCCATCGCCAACCTCCAGGCGCTGATGAAGCTGACCGACTGGGTGGCCGAGCAGGAACTGGCCGAGGCGCGCGACGCCGAGCGCCTCGCCGGGCTGGAGACGGCGCGGTCGCTCATGGCCGAGGCGAAGGCGCGGGTCGCCGGGCTGGAGGAGGAGGACGAATGACCACCGACGACGACGGCTTCCTCCTCTTCCTCGCCCGCTGGGCCGTGCTCCAGGGCCTGTCGCTGCCCGACGTCCACCTGCGCATCGCCCGCTGGCTGGAGCGGCGGACGGCGGCGGGGGACGAACTGCTTCTCCTCATGGCCTTCCGGGGGGCGGGCAAGTCGACGCTGGTGGGGCTCTACGCCGCGTGGCTGCTCGCCCGCGACCCCGCCTGCCGCATCCTCGTGCTGTCGGCGGACGCGACGCTGGCGACCAAGATGGCGCGCACCGTGCGCCGGATCGTGGAGCGCCACCCGGCGTGCGGGCGGCTGCGGCCCGACCGGCCCGAGGAATGGGCGGCCGACCGCTTCACCGTGCGCCGCGCCGCCGCCGCCCGCGACCCGTCGCTGCTGGCCCGCGGGATCGGCGCCAACCTCACCGGCAGCCACGCCGACG
>JBIJED010000068.1:0-9347 GCA_044343785.1 Azospirillales bacterium
CGGGGCCGGCGACGGATCCGTCGAACCCGAACAGCTCCGCCTCGCGAAATCGTCCTTCCAGATCGACCGGAAGGCGGCGCTGTCGGAGGCCCCGGGCTGGCCGGGCGCCTCGATGCGCGCTCCGGGTGACCCGGGGTGCGCACGGCAACATCGGTGCCAATCCCGGGTTGCACGAAAGCCCTCGCGTTTCCCGCAAAAGCGCAGGTTTCATCGGCAAATCCGGCCGTGCCCCCGCCTTACTCCAGCGCCCCCCGCAGCGCCGCGGCCGCCGCCACGGGTGCCAGCGGCAGGGCCGCCGCCAGCAGCCCGGCCAGAAGCAGCAGGTGCGGGCGCGCCTCCAGCCCGACGACCGTGGCGTTCACCGCCCCGACGCCGAAGATCAGCACCGGCACCTCGAGCGGCAGAAGGAGCAGCGCGGCCAGCACGCCCGACCGGCGCGCGCCCAGCGTCAGCGCGGCACCGATCGCGCCCAGGAGGCTGAGGAGCGGGGTGCCGAGCAGCAGGCTCAGCACCAGCACCGGAAAGCCCTCGGCGGGCATCCGGTAGAGCACCGCGAGGACCGGCGCGGCGGCGACGAGCGGGAGGCCGGTGACGAGCCAGTGGGCGAGCGCCTTGGCCAACACGACGAATTCGAGCGGCAGCGGCGACAGCGCCAGATGGTCGAGCGAGCCGTCGTCGAAGTCGGACTGGAACAGCCGGTCGATCGACAAGAGGGCCGCGAGCAGCGCCGCGACCCAGATGACCCCCGGGGCGATGCGGGCCAGCGTGTTGGGCTCCGGCCCCACGCCGAAGGGAAACAGAACGACGACGAGGACGAAGAAGAGCACCGCCGTCGCCGCGTCGCCGCCCTGGCGCAGCGAGAGCCGCAGGTCGCGCCCGACGAGGCGCAGGAAGCCGCCCGCGCCGCTCACCCGCACCCGCCCGTCACGTGCGGCTGTCCCAGCCGCGCGCCGCCTCGCGCCCGGCCTCCGGCTGCGGCCGGGCGGCGCCGAGGCGCAGGTGGCGCAGCGTGGCGAGGAACGGCAGCGACAGGAGGACCTGCACCGCGACGTAGATCGCCGCCTCCCGGTTGATCCCGTTGGTGAGGATCATGCCGAGCCCCACCTCCTCCGCCACCCGCAGGACCGCGGGGGCGTCGAGCCCCTGGAACACCACCTCCCGCAGCGCCACGCCGGCCGCCGCGAGCGGCGCCCCGACCGCGACGAGGACGATCAGGGGGGCCGAGCGGACGGCGGCGCCGAGCCCCCGGGGCACGCCCGTCGGCACCGGCACGCTCGGCGCGAAGAGATGGCCGTGGCCGATCGCGGCCCACCAGGGCGCGTCGGCCGGCCCCTGCCGCCAACGGACCGCGCCCAGCGCCAGCGCCGCGATCGTCGGGACGAGGAGGTCGGGAAGCTGGAAGTTCCGGTAGCGGCCGTCGACGACCAGCATGACCGAGCAGAAGAGGCCCCAGAGCGCCAGCAGCAGGAGCGAGGCCGAGCCTGCGCGCAGGAGCACGGCCTCCCACGCCTGGAGGTCGGGATCGGGCGGGCCGCGCAGGAGCGGCGAGAGACGGGGCGGCGGTCCCGCCAGCCGGCGCGCCATCGCGCGGACCGCCGCCGCGGCGACGAGGATCTGGAGCGCCCAGACCGTCCACGCCTCGGCGATCTGATAGGGGACGAAGTTCTCCCGCGCGGCGACGAGGCCGGAGGCGACCAGCGCGCTCGCCAGGACCTGCGCCGCGGCGACGAGGATCACGAGGCCGGCGGTGCCCATGGCGCCGGCCCCGATCCCGGCGAGGCCCACGAGCACCAGCGCCGCCCCGCCCACCGCCGCCACGGCCGCGTGGCGCGGCCAGCGCGGATCCTCCGAGACCGGTCCGGCGAGGTCGAACTTGTAGGCGCGGTCGGAGGACAGGAGGCCCCATTTCGCCCCCATCGTACCCTCCAGCCGCTCCTTCCAGCGCTGGTCGAAGGCCTCGATGATGTTGTAGTCGAACCCCTCCGAGCGGGCGAGCGACACGAAGCGCGAGACGAAGGTCGCCTTGTTGACGAGGCCGGGGACCGAGGGGCCGCGGCTGCGGCCCGCGGTCGGCCAGCCCGTCTCGCCGATCATCACCGGCTTGTCCGGCCAGCGGTCGCGGATCTGCCGGTAGGCCCAGCGGACGTGGTCCTCCATGTGCGCGAGGCCGCCGGGCAGGTCCTCCCAATAGGGCAGGATGTGGATGACGAGGTAGTCGACCTCGCCCACGATCCCGGGGAAGCGGACGAAGTTCTCCCACACGTCCGCGTAGCCGACCGGCTGGGACACGGCCCCCTTCACCCGGCGGATGTGGGAGACGAGGGTCGGGAGGTCGGTGTCCCGGCGCAGCAGCACCTCGTTCCCGACGATCACCCGGGGGATCACGTCCCGGTTCTCGTTGGCCGTGCGGATCAGCTGCTCCACCTCGGCCTCGTTGTTCGGGCGCAGCGGCCCGATCCACGCGCCCGCCGTCACCCTCATGCCCAGGCCGCGGGCGATCTCCGGCACCACCTCCAGCCCCTCGCGGCTGGTGTAGGTGCGGATGCCCTCGACCTGCCGGGACACGAGGCGCAGGTCCTCCTCGATCTCGGCGCGCGAGGGATAGACGCGGGTGAGCGGGCTCTGCCCGTCGCGGAAGGGCGCGAAGGAGACCGACTGGATCTTGCCGCCGGGGGGCGGGGCGATCTCCACCGGCCGGTTCGGCCACCACCAGCCGGCCGCGTTCACGATCGCGGCCGCGGCCAGCACGGCGAGGACGACGGGGAGGCGCATCGGCGGGCGGGATCCGGTGTCTGCGGCGGGCGGGCGACCGGACGAGGGTCGGCCGGCGGGGTGGGCGGGCTCCGGCGGGGACGAACGTCCCGGCCGGCCGATTCTTCCCCTCAGCGGCGGACGAAGGCGCCGAGCGGGCCGCGGAAGCCCTCCTCCGCCCGCGCGTCGAGGTCGTCGACGAGCTGGCGGACCAGCCCGTTCAGCAGCGCCTCGCGGTCGCCCAGCGTCGCCCCATCGGCGATCGTGCGGCTGCGCTCGACCGCGGCGCTGAACGTCCCGCTCGCCCCGTCGCGCTCCGCCTCGATCGTGATCTCGATCCGGCCGTCGTAGCGTTCGGTCTGGTCGCGGCTGACGATGCCGGTGATCCCCTGGGTGCGGGGGAGCGACTGCTCGGTGATCCGGCCGTCGGTGACGATGACGCGGGCCGTGCCGCGGGTTCCGGTGGCGCGGAAGCGCTGTTCGGCCCACTGGCGCACGGCGGCGACCGGCGTGGTGGGCGCGAAATGCTCCACGAAGGGGCTGGCGAGCGACGACACGTAGCGGTTGTCCACCGTCACCGACGCCACGTCGAGGGCGACCGGGCGGAAGCGCGTCACGTCGATGTCGGGGAGCGGCGGCGGCGGCCGGGTCGGCGCGCAGGCGGCGGCGGCCAGCGCCAGCAGCAGGACGGCGGCGGTGCGGAACGGTCCCGGCATGTCGGCATTCCCCGGACGACTGTGAGCCGCGCGTTTAACATGCGGCACGCAGGTGCAGCAAGCGCATGCCGAACGTGATAGGGTCCGTCCATGCGCAAGTCGACCCGCATCCAGACGCCCATCGTCCTCGCCGCCCTCGCGGCCTTCGCCGCCGCGGGATCGTCGATGCCCGCCGCCGCGCAGTTCATGTCGCGGACGAGCCCCGACCATTTGTCGCCGCGCGACCCGATCACGGGCACCCGCGCGCCCGAAGACAGGTTGACGCGGCCCCTGCCGCCGCTGGGCGTGGTCGCGTACCGCCTGCCGTGGAAGCGGTCGGAACTGGACAGGAACGGGGTGAAGTACGACGACGAGCTGTCGCGCCTGTGCCGCAGGGGGCGGTTCGGCCAGCGGTCGGACGGGCTCATGCGGGCCTCGATGCGCGACGGCTGGATGGGGCTCGCCTTCGCCGACGGCCGCAACCTGAAGGACGACGCGCGGGTGGCGCAGCCGGGCAGAGCCTTCCTGATCGACCTGCAGGACACGTCGAACTGCACCGTCCGCGTGATCGACGCCGGGCTGATCGAGCGGTACCGCGAAGGCGGCGGCCAGCCGAACGCGCAGGCCGCGACCGCGGCGCGCCCCGCGCAGGGCCGATGACGGTGCCTCCGACCACGCCGCCGCCCGCTCGGCCGACCACTCCGCCGACCACTCCGCCGCCCGCCCGGCCGCCCGCCCGGCCGCCCGCCCGGCCGCCCGCCCGGCCATTGACAGTCGTTCCGGCGCGGCACACCCTCCCGGCTCGATGCTGAACGTGCATGCCACCTGCGTCGCCGTCGACGGTCGCGCCGTGCTCCTCCGGGGTCCCTCGGGCGCCGGCAAGTCGGATCTGGCGCTGCGCCTGATCGACGGCGGGGCCGTGCTCGTGGCCGACGACCGCACCCTCCTCGACCGGGACGGCGACCGCGTCGTCGCCCGTCCGGCGCCGGAGATCGCCGGGCTGCTGGAGGTGCGCGGGGTGGGGCTGGTCGAGGTTCCCCACGTCCCCGCGGCGCCCGTCGCGCTGGTCTGCGACCTCGTGCCGGCCGACGGGGTGGAGCGGATGCCGGAGCCCGACGGGGTCGGGATCCTGGGCGCCAGCCTGCCGCGCGTCCGGCTGTGCGCGACCCAGCCCGGGGCTGTGGCGGCGCTTCGGCTCCTGCTCGCCGGGGCGGCGGTGCGCCACCCCGCCCCCCTGTCCGCCTGATCCGGAAAGGCACCGCGATGTCCCTCGAAGGGTCCCAGCGCGTCGTCCTCGTCACCGGCATGTCGGGCGCCGGTCTCTCGACGGCGGCGAAGGTGATGGAGGACCTCGGCTACGAGGCGGTGGACAACCTGCCGCTCGGCCTCGTCGGCACCCTGGTGGAGCAGACCGCGGGCAGCGGTCGCCCCCTCGCGGTCGTGGTCGACAGCCGGAACCGGACCTTCACCGCGGACGCGCTGGTCGGCGTGCTCGACGCGCTGCGCCGCGTCCCCGACAGGGAGGTCCGCCTCCTCCTGCTGGACGCGACGGACGAGGTGCTCCAGCGCCGCTTCACCGAAACGCGGCGCCGCCATCCGCTCGCGGTGGACCGTCCCGTCGCCGACGGCATCGCGCGCGAGCGGGCGATCCTCGGCCCGCTGCGCGACCATGCCGACGTCACCATCGACACCGCCGACCTCACGATGCCCGATTTCCGGCGCATCGTGCAGGGGAACTTCCGGCTGGACGCGGCGCGGGGCCTCTCCGTTTTCGTCCAGTCCTTCTCCTTCAAGCTCGGGTTGCCCCGCGAGGCGGACCTCGTGTTCGACGTCCGGTTCCTGCGCAATCCCCATTACGATCCCCTTCTGCGGCCGATGACGGGACGGGACGCGCCGGTCGCCGACTACGTCGCGGCCGATCCGGACTTCGAGGGGTTCTGGGCGCGGCTGACCGCGCTGATCGGCCCCCTCCTCCCGCGCTACGCGCAGGAGGGCAAGTGCTATCTGACGATCGCCGTGGGCTGCACCGGCGGTCGGCACCGGTCGGTCTACACGACGGAGCGGCTCGGCGCGTGGCTGCGGGCGATGGGCATCGACGTCGGCGTCGCGCACCGCGACCTCGAACGCCACGGCGTGCGGCCGGGCTGAACGGATCGGGACGGGGAATGGGGTTCGAGACATGATCGGGATGGTCCTCGTCACGCACGGTCGCCTGGCGGAGGAGTTCCGCCTGGCGCTGGAGCACGTGGTCGGCCCGCAGGAGGCCGTCCGCACCATCTGCATCGGCCCCGACGACGACATGGAGGCACGCCGGGCCGAGATCCTGGCGGCGGTGGCCGCGGTGAACGGCGGCCAGGGGGTCGTTCTGCTGACCGACATGTTCGGCGGCACGCCGTCGAACCTCGCCATCAGCGTGATGAAGAAGGACGCGGTCGAGGTGATCGCGGGGGTGAACCTCCCCATGCTGATCAAGCTGGCGAGCGTGCGCCGGACGGAGCCGCTGGCCGAGGCGGTGATCGCCGCGCGCGAGGCCGGCAAGAAGTACATCGCCGTCGCCTCGGCGCTCCTGGACGGCTGACCCCATGGAGGTGGAGGCGGCCGTGACGATCACCAACCAGCGCGGGCTGCACGCCCGGGCCGCCGCAAAGTTCGTGAAGCTGGCGGCGACCTTCGACGCGGAGGTCGAGGTCCGCAAGGGCGACGCGGTGGTGAACGGCCAGTCGATCATGGGGCTGATGATGCTGGCCGCCGGGCCCGGGACGCCCCTGCGGCTCACGGCGACCGGGCCGCAGGCCCAGGCGGCGATCGACGCGCTCGCCGACCTCGTGCGGCGCAAGTTCGATGAAGACTGACCGGCCGCCGTCCGAACGGATCCTCAAGGGCTTCGCCGTCTCCGCCGGCATCGCCATCGGGCCCGCGCACGTCGTGGAGACCGGTGCCACGCCGGTTCCCGAATACGCCGTCGCCGAGGCCGACGTCGAGGCGGAGCGGGCCCGCTTCGCCGAGGCGGTGGCGAAGGCCCGCCGGCAGATCCGCAAGCTCAAGGGCAAGGCCGGGACCCTGCCCGAGGCGGCGGCCGAGGACGTCGGCTTCCTGCTCGACGCCCACCTCGCCATGGTCACCGACAGCCGCCTGATCCGCGGCGTCGACCGGCGCATCGCCGCCGACCGGATCAACGCCGAGGCCGCGGTCCAGGCGGAGATCGGCTCGATCGCACAGACGTTCCAGGCGATGGACGATCCCTATCTCGCCGCGCGCGTCAGCGACGTGCGCGAGGTGGGGACGCGGCTCATCCGCAACCTGCTGAAGCACCCCTACCGCGCCTTCTCGGACCTGCCCGAGGGCACGGTCATCCTGGCCGAGGAGCTGACCCCCGCCGACACGGCGCTGCTCGATCCGCGGCGGATCGCGGGCTTCGCGTCGGTGCTGGGCGGCGCGCAGGGGCACACCGCGATCCTGGCCCGCTCGCTGGGCCTGCCGGCCGTCCTCGGCACGGCGGGGCTGCTGCAGGGGGTGCAGACCGGCGCCCCGGTGGTCGTCGACGGCATCGGCGGCCTCGTCATCGTCAACCCCACGCCGGCGACGCTCGCCTCGTACGTCGAGCGGCAGGCCGCGATCGAGCGCGAGCGGACGGCGCTGCGCCGGCTCGCCCGCCTGCCCGCCGTCAGCCGCGACGGCGTGGTCGTGAACCTCCAGGCGAACCTCGAACTCCCGCGCGAGGTGGTGGCGGCGGTCGAGAACGGGGCGCAGGGCGTGGGCCTGCTGCGCACCGAGTTCATGTTCATGAACCGCGAGGACCTGCCGGACGAGGAGGAGCAGTACCGCGCGCTGCGCGACATCGTGGTGGGCATGGCGGGCCGGACGGTGACCGCGCGCACGCTCGACGTGGGCGGCGAGAAGCTGGCCGTGGCGCTCGAGGGGCGCTACCCCGAGCCCGCGAACCCCGCGCTCGGCCTGCGCGCCATCCGCCTGTCCCTGCGCGAACCGCGGCTGCTGGAGACGCAGCTGGCCGCGATGGTCCGGGCGGCGGCGCACGGGCCGCTGCGCATCCTGCTGCCGATGATCTGCACCGGGCACGAGGTGACCCAGGTGCGGCAGATGCTGACCGGCGTCGTCCGCCGGCTGCGGCGGCGCGGCGTCGACGTGCCGCCCGACATCCCGCAGCTCGGCGTGATGATCGAGGTGCCCGGCGCGGCGCTCGCGGCCGACGCGCTGGCGCGGGTCAGCGACTTCTTCGCCATCGGCACCAACGACCTCACCCAGTACACGCTGGCGATCGACCGGTCGGACGAGCAGGTGGCGGCCCTCTACGATCCGCTGCACCCGGCCGTGCTGCGCCTCATCCAGTTCACCTGCGAGGCGGCGTTCCGCGCGCGCATCCCGGTCAGCGTGTGCGGGGAGATGGCGGGCGATCCGCGCCACACGGCGCTGCTGCTGGGGCTCGGCGTGCGCGACCTGTCCATGGCGCCGACCCGCCTCGCCGCGGTGAAGCAGCGGCTGCGCGGCATGGACGTGCAGGCGGCCGAGCGGCGGGCGCGGGTGATCATGGACCAGTCGGACCCCGGCCGGATCGCGACGCTGCTGGACGACTTCAACGGCGCGGCCTAGGGGGGCGCGGCCTAGGGGGGCGCGGCCTGAGGGGGCGCGGCCTGAGGGGGCGCGGATCGACCCCGCCCTGCCCCTCACCCGTCCCGCGGGAGAGGGGACGGAGGCTCGTCTGCGCGAACGTCCCCTCGCCCCCGGTGCGGGCGGGTGAGGGGCAGGGCGGGGGCCGGGCGGAGGGTTGCGTCCGGCGTCGCCGCGGCCAGCCGCTTCAGCCGGTCGGCGAGGCGGATCGCCAGCGCGAGGATGGTGAGCGTGGGGTTCGAGGCGCCGCCCGTCGGAAAGACCGCGCTGGAGGCGACGTAGAGCCCGCGCTGGCCGAACACCCGGAGGTCGCGGTCGACCACGCCGTCGCGCGGGTCGTCGGCCATCCGGAGCGCGCCGATGTGGTGGTAGAAATCGGCCACCTCCGCCCGCCACCCCGCCTCCCGCAGCCAGGGCGCCGGCATCGCCGTGCCGAGGCCGAGGCGCCGGAACTCCGCCGCCACCGTCTCGGCGAAGACCTCGAAGGTCCGCCGGTCCCGTTCGCCGAGCCGCCAGCCGATGCGGGCCCGGCGCTGGCCCAGCGCGTCACGCGCGTCGGACAGCGTGATCCGGCTCTCGGGATCGGGCGCCTGCTCGACGTGGGCCCACAGGAAGATGCGGGACCCGCGGGCGGTGGTAAGGCGACGGCGGACGAGGCGGTGGAATGCGATGCGCGCGAGGTCGGGCGCGTGCCGCAGCATCGCCCTCCCCTGCGGCAGGACGGCGCCGCCGCGCCCCTCCCGCAGCGCGGCGTAGAAGCCGCGGACCGAGGCGAAGGCGGACCCGTCGGGCGGGACGAAGACGAGTTCGGCGGTCGCGTTCAGCACCTCGCGCGCCACCTGTGCGGCCGGGGCGAGGGCCACCTTGGGGAACAGGCGGCCCCGGCGGCGGTAGACCGGGCGGAAGAGCTGCACGAGGCGGTCGAAGTCGGGCGACAGGATCTCGACCCGGTAGGGGGCGCCGGGTCCCGCCGGCTCGCGGAACGCCGCGGCGGTCGCGCGGACGAGGAGGCGGATCGTGCGCGAGGCCTCCACCCGGCGCCGGAAGGCGGCGTCGAAGTCGCGCCGCGTCGCGAGCCACGACATCTGCGGCCACAGGAGGCCGGGGTCGAGGGCCGGCGGCACCATGCCGAGATGGGCCCAGCCCGCGCCGATTTAGAGCTGGCCCGACAGGCCGAGGTCGCGTTCGGCCCGGGCGTAGTGGCGCGCCACCTCGCCGTGGGGGATCGGCCAGCGCGGGGTCCGGCGCCGTCCCGCCGCTCTCCAGCAGCAGGAC
>JBIJED010000579.1:0-2582 GCA_044343785.1 Azospirillales bacterium
CATGTCCGCCTTCTACCTGAAGGGCGTGGCGCCCAAGCACGTGACGCTGGAGCAGATCTTCGCCGGGGTGATGCCGCACATCTACATCGTCCTGGCCGTCATGGTGCTGGTCTACACGTTCCCGGGCATCGCGCTCTGGCTGCCGGACCAGCTCTACCGATGAGGCCGTCGCGGACGGCCGCCGCGGCGATGTGGCTGGAGGAGGCGTTCGTCTCCGGCGCGTCGCTCGCCCGGCTCCCCGACGACCTCCGCCCGCGGACGGCGGCCGAGGGGTACCGGGCGCAGGCCCGGCTCGTGGCCGCCCTCGGCATCCCCGTGGGCGGGTGGAAGATCGGCTGCACCAGTGCGGCGGCGCGGGCGATCATGGGCGCGCGGGGGCCGTTCGCCGGCCGCCTCCTCGCGCCGCGCATCTTCGCCTCGGGCGCGGCGCTCCCGGGCCGGGCGCTCCGCACCCGCGGCCTGGAGCCGGAGATCGCGGTGACGCTGGCCCGCGACCTGCCGCCCCGGGCGGAGCCCTACGGCACCGCCGAGGTGGCCGACGCGATCGCCACGTTCCATCCCGCGATCGAGGTGGTCGAGCCGCGCTGGGACCGGTGGCTGGAGGTCGGCGTCCCCTCGGTGATCGCCGACCTCGGCGCGAACGGCTGGCTCGTGCTGGGCGAGGGGACGGCGCCGGCGGCGCTGGGCGATCCCCTCGCGGTGACGGTGCGGATGACGGTCGACGGCACGGCCCCGGTCGAGGGGGGCGCCGCGGCGGTCGACGGCGGGCCGGTCGGCGCGCTGACGTGGCTCGCCAACCACCTGCGCCGGTCCGAGGGGCTGCGGGCGGGGGAGGTGGTGTCGACCGGAACCTGCGCCGGGTTCGTGCAGGCCCCGGCCGAGGCGGCGGCGACGGCCCGGTTCGAGGGCCTCGGCACGGTCGCCCTGCGCTTCGTCTAGCCGCGACCACCCGGTCCTTCAAGCAATAGGGGAAGCGGGAAAAAAAGATCGCGCATCGGTTTAAACTACGCAAGCGGACGTGGTAAGAGTTCCAAAGGTTCAGCCTCTGGATGCCGTCCACCATGCGTATCGACCTTTCCATCGGATCCCGCTCCACCGCCTTTCTGGCGACGGCCCTCCTCGCGACGACGGCGCTGGTCTCTCCCGGCGGCGGCGGGGTGCGGGCGGCGGAACCGGCGGCCACGGCGCTGCCCACGGGCGGCAAGGTGGTGGGCACGACGGCGGCACCCGCCGGCGCCGTCCCGGTCACCATCGCGACCGATGCGGCGAAGGCGACGATGACCGTCACCCAGACCGTCGACCGCGCGGCGATCGAGTGGGACCGCTTCAACGTCGGCCGCGATGCCACGGTCCGCTTCGTCCAGCCCTCGGCCGCCTCGGCCACGCTGAACCGGGTGACGGGCAAGGACGACCCCTCGCGCATCCTCGGGCGGATCGAGGCGACGGGGCAGGTCTGGCTGGTCAACCCGTCGGGCGTCTATTTCGGCGCGGGTGCCAGGGTGGACGTGTCGGGCCTGCTCGCCACCACGCACGACGTCTCCACGGCCGACTTCCTGAAGGGTGCGGGGGCGGACGGGCTCCGGCGGCTGGCGCTGGAGGCGGGTGCCGGCCCGCTCGGCACGGTGGAGACGGATGCGGGTGCCGAGATCAGCGTGCGCGACGCGGGCCTCGCGGCGCTGGTGGCGCCGCACGTGGCCAACCGCGGGACGATCGTGGCCGGGCTCGGCTCGGTGGTGCTGGCGTCGGGGCGGGTGGCGACGGTCGACCTGAAGGGCAACCGGCTGATCAACTTCGCGATCTCGGGTGCTGTGACGGAGCGGCCGGTGGGCCGGGACGGCAAGCCGGTCGCGGAACTGGTGACCAACTCGGGCGCCATCTTCGCCGACGGCGGGCGCGTGCTCCTGACCGCCAACGCGGCCAAGGGCATCGTGGACCGGGCGATCGGCATGCCCGGCGTGATCCAGGCGCGCTCGGTCCGTCAGTTGGCCGACGGGACGGTGGAACTGCTGGGCGAGGGCGCCGGGGCGGTCGAGGTGTCGGGCACCATCGACGCGCGGGGCGTCGAGGCGGGGACCAAGGGCGGCACGGTCGTGGTGACCGGCGAGTACGCGGGCCTGCGCAAGGGCGCGGTGATCGACGCCTCGGGCGCGGCGGGCGGCGGCGAGGTTCTGGTCGGCGGCGACTATCTGGGCGGAACGGCGTCGGCCGAACGCATGGCGGAACTGAAGATCCGACCGGCGCGCAAGCCCGTGCGCAACGCGACGGCGACCTATCTCGACGTCGATTCGGTGATCCGGGCGGATGCGCTCGGCGCGGGCGACGGCGGCAAGGTGATCGCCTGGGCCGACCATTCGACCCGCGCCCACGGGACGATCAGCGCGCAGGGCGGACCACAGGGCGGCGACGGCGGGTTCGTCGAAACGTCGGGCAAGGTCCATCTCGGCGTCGAGGGTGCCAAGGTCGACGTGCGTGGTGCCCGCGTCGGCACATGGCTGCTCGATCCGGCAGACATGTACATCCTGACCGATTCCGAATTCGACGCTTCGAACGGGACGGTGGCCGCCGCCAATGGCAGCGTCTAC
>JBIJED010000581.1:0-2574 GCA_044343785.1 Azospirillales bacterium
GTAGGACCACCCGCCTTCGCAGTCCCGTCCGGAGAGCCCCCATGACCGCCACGACCCCCCTTCCCGGTGTCGAGATCCGCGCCGCGGTGTCCCCCGCCTTCGCCGAGATCCTGACGCCGGACGCGCTGGCCTTCGTGGTCGATCTGGAGCGGCGGTTCGGGGCCGAGCGGCGGCGCCTCCTCGCGCTGCGGGTCGAGCGGCAGACGCGGCTCGACGCGGGCGAGAAGCCGGACTTCCTGCCCGAGACGGCGGCGATCCGCGCCGGCGACTGGACGATCGCCCCGCTGCCCGCGGACCTGCAGGACCGGCGGGTGGAGATCACCGGCCCCGTCGACCGCAAGATGGTCATCAACGCGCTGAACTCGGGCGCGAAGTGCTTCATGGCGGACTTCGAGGATTCGAACACGCCGACCTGGACCAACCAGATCGAGGGCCAGATCAACCTGCGCGACGCGGTGCGCCGGACCATCGCCTTCTCCGACCCGAACACCGGCAAGGGCTACCGGCTCTCGGACGAGCCCGCCGTCCTCATCGTGCGCCCGCGCGGCTGGCACCTCGAGGAGAAGCACGTGATCGTGGACGGGAGGCCGATGTCCGGCAGCCTGTTCGACTTCGGCCTCTACGTCTTCCACAACGCCAGGGAACTGCTGTCACGCGGCTCCGGCCCCTACTTCTACCTGCCCAAGATGGAGAGCCATCTGGAGGCGCGGCTGTGGAACCTCGCGTTCCTGCACGCCGAGCGGCACCTCGGCGTCCCCGTCGGCTCCATCAAGGGGACGGTGCTGATCGAGACGATCCTCGCCGCCTTCGAGATGGACGAGATCCTGTGGGAGCTGCGCGAGCACTCGGCCGGCCTCAACTGCGGCCGCTGGGACTATATCTTCAGCTTCATCAAGAAGTTCCGGAACGACCCCGCGGCCGTCATGCCCGACCGCGCCGACGTGCGGATGACGACGCACTTCCTGCGCTCCTATTCGCTGCTGGCCATCAAGACCTGCCACCGCCGCGCCGCCCCGGCGATCGGCGGCATGGCGGCCTTCATCCCGGTCAAGGACGACCCGGCGGCGAACGACAAGGCCTTCGCCCAGGTGCGCGCCGACAAGGAGCGCGAGGCGTCCGACGGGCACGACGGCACCTGGGTCGCGCACCCGGGCCTCGTGCCGGTGGCGCTGGAGTGCTTCGACCGGCACATGCCCACGCCCAACCAGATCCACCGCCAGCGCGACGACGTGACCATCACGGCGGCCGACCTGCTGAAGATCCCCGAGGGGCCGCGGACCGAGGCCGGGCTGCGGATGAACGTCGCCGTCGGCATCGGCTATGTCGAGGCATGGCTGCGCGGCGTCGGCTGCGTGCCGCTGTTCAACCTGATGGAGGACGCGGCGACGGCCGAGATCAGCCGCACCCAGGTCTGGCAGTGGGTCCACAAGGGCGCGAAGCTGGACGACGGCCGTGCGGTGACCCAGGATCTGGTCGATGTGACCATCCGCGACGAACTGGACGCATGGAAGGCCCGGGTGGGCGACAACCGCTACGCCGCCGGGCGGTACGAGGACGCGGGCCGGATGATGCGGGACCTGATCGCGTCGAAGGACTTCGCCGACTTCCTGACGCTCCCCGCCTACGACGCGATCGTCAAGGCGGGGGCGTGACAGCGGGGGCGTGACGTGGTGACGGCGTATCCGCTGACGATCCTCGCCGCGCTGACGGCGCTCTGCGTCTACTTCTGGACGCTCTGGATCGTCGGGCAGGCGCGCGGCGCCCACAAGGTGCCGCCGCCCGCGACCGTCGGCCCGCCGGCGTTCGAGCGCACCTTCCGCGCCCAGATGAACACGCTGGAGCAGATCGTCCTGTTCATGCCGGCGCTCCTGATCGGGGCGCTCGTGATGGGCGACACGGTCGCGGGCGTCCTCGGGTTCGTCTGGTCCGTCGGCCGCGTGATCTACGTCCGCGGCTACATCGCCGAGGCCCGCAAGCGCTCGCCGGGCTTCCTCGTGACGGTCCTGGCGAGTGTCATCCTCATCCTCGGCTCGCTCGGCGCGGTGCTCTGGGGCCTCCTCGCGGGGTGACGGCGGGTCGCGTTGCGGCGACGCGGGGCGGGCGCCATATTCTTCCGGTTCGCCCCGACACGGTGCAGGTCATGGACACCCGATTCTTCGACGATCTCGCGAAGCTCGCAAGCGGCGCCTTCGGCACGGCCGCCGGAATGCGCGAGGAGATGGACGCGATGGTCCGCCACCGGTTCGAACGCTGGCTGAAGGACATGGACGTCCCGAGCCGCGACGAGGTCGAGGCGACCCGCGCGATCGCCGCCGAGGCGCGACGCCGGCAGGAGGAGACGGAGGCGCGGATCCTCGCGCTGGAGGCGACCGTCGCCACGCTCCTGGCCGAACGCGAACTGTCCGCCGACCGCCCGGGACCGAAGCGTCCGGCCCGCAGGTCGGGCGACTCCGACTGACGCGTCGACCGGCCGGGGAACCCCGGCTTTTCCGGTTGCGGGGCCCCGACCCCTCTGGCACCGTCCGGGAATGGTAGGGTCCCGGTGATCGCCCACAACATTTCGGGCCGACCGTT
>JBIJED010000580.1:0-2574 GCA_044343785.1 Azospirillales bacterium
GCTGGCGTACCGCAGGGCCTCCTCATGCCCCGAACCGCGCGCGAGCGCCAGCGCGAGCGCGCCGTGGAAGACGTCGCCGGCGCCCAGCGTGTCCACCGCCTCGACGGCGAAGGCGGGCAGGTGCCGTGTGCGGTCGCCGTCGCGCCACAGGACGCCGGCCTCGCCGAGCGTGACGCCGACCGTCCCGCCGGTCCGCGCGGCGGCGCGCGCCAGCCCCTCGCGCGGGTCGTCGGTGCCGGCGAAGCGGGCGAGCCCGGGCGCAGAAAAGGCCACGTGGGCGGCCATCGGGACGAGCCGGTCGAGCGCGTCGTCGTCGGTGGCGTCGGCGTCCAGCACCGAGGGCACGCCGGCGCGGCGGGCCGCGTCCAGCGCCGCCGTCGCCCCCTCGGGCCAGCGCACGTCGGCGAGGACGGCCCCCGCCGTCGCGATCCGGTCGAGCGGGAGCCAGGCGGGGTCGCGGTCGAGCGCCGGATCCCGGAACGAGACGATCGCGCGCTCGCCGGTCGCGTCCACCGTCACCGCCGCCTGTTGCGACACCGCACCCGGAACGCGCCGGACGTGGGCGACGTCCACCCCGTGGTCCGCCAGGTCCGCCACGATCGCCGTTCCCGTCGCGTCGTCGCCGACGCGGGCCCAGAGTTCGGCCCGGCCGCCCAGGCGCGCCGCCGTCGCCGCCGCCGTCGCCGCCGGGCCGCCGCCCACCTCGGCGAAGCCGCTGGCGAACCGCTTTCCGGGCCCCGCGGGCAGGCCGGCGACGCGGAACACCCGGTCGAGCGTGGCGATGCCGACGCATACGATCCCGGGTGCCGCGCGACCGTCGGCGATGGTGGATGCCCCTCGGGCCATCGGACCTCCCGCATGCCGCCGGCCCCGCGAGGGCGCGGCCGGACGGCGAACCGGACGGAACGCTACATCGCGGGACAGGCGGGGGTCAACAATCCTATGTCTTATATAAGACCCACGCGGTCCAAGGGCCTCAGGTGAGTTCGCTGAGATAGGCGAAGCCGTCGGACGACAGGCGGCTCAGGCGCCACTCCACCGGCCGCCCCTCGAGGTCGTGGGCGACCCGGTCGATCTCCAGGAGCGGGGTGCCCGCGGCGACGCCCAGCAGCTCGGCGTCGTCGTCGGCCGCCGTGACCGCGCGCAGGTGCTCGGTCGCCCGCGCGATCGTGACGCCGAACCGCGTCTGATAGAGTTCGTAGAGGGCGTTCGGCAGGTCGCCGTCCGCCCCCAGCTCCGGGAAGAGGGAGGCCGGCACGGCGATCCGCTCCACCAGCGCCGCGCGCCCGGCGAGCGTCCGGATGCGGGCGATGCGGACCACGACCGCCCCCGGCTGGGCGCCCAGACGCTGGATCTCCCGCGCGGTGCCGACGCTGCGCCGGCAGTCGAGCGTCCGGCTCGACGGGGTCACGCGGCGACCGTCCGCGTCGACGACGTGGAAGAAGTGGAAGAGCGCGCGCTCCGCCGTCTGACGGGTCACGTAGGTGCCGCGGCCCTGGTGACGGTCCACGAGGTTGGCGGCGGCCAGCTCGTCCAGCGCCTTGCGCACGGTCCCCTGGCTGACGCCGAGTTCCGCCGCCAGCCGCGGCTCCGCCGGGAGCGGGTCGCCCGGACTCCAGACGCCGTCCATGATCCGCTGGCGCAGGAGGTCGCGGACCTGCTGGTAGAGCGGGCGGAAGCCGGGCGGATCGAGGGTCGCGCGCATCGGGGCCGGAGAGTTGTGACGCAGATGTCTTATATAAGATACGAGACCGGCTTGACAGCGCTTTGTCCGCGCGCCTAGCCTCCGCCCCCTGACGCGAGTGCCACGCTCGCGCGTCGCGACCCGAGGGAGGAGAGCCGAGGCATGACCCCGCACTTCGTCGTTCACAACAAGGGCGACACCGTCGGCGTCGTCGTCGTCGAGGACGCAAAGGCCGGGCAGTCGCTGTCCGGCTGGGTGATGGAGACCGACGAGACGATCCACGTCACCGCGGGCGCCGACATCCCCCTCGGCCACAAGGTGGCGATCCGCCCGATCCCGAAGGGCGAGACGATCCTCAAGTACGACCACGACATCGGCCGCGCGATCGAGGACATCCCGGCGGGCGGCTACGTGCACGCCCACAACATCAAGACCAAGAGGTGGTGAGATGGCCAAGGCGATGACGAAGGTGCCCGACCATTTCTGGGGCTGGCGCCGCGAGAACGGCCGCGTGGGCATCCGCAACCACGTGATCGTGCTTCCCCTCGACGACATCTCGAACGCCGCCTGCGAGGGTGTCGCGAACAACATCAAGGGCGTCATGGCCCTGCCGCACGCCTACGGCCGGCTCCAGTTCGGCGCCGACCTGGAGCTGACCTTCCGCACGCTGATCGGCACGGGTGCGAACCCGAACGTGGCCGGCGTGATCGTCATCGGCATCGAGCCGGAGTGGACGAAGCGGGTCGCCGACGGCATCGCGAAGTCCGGCAAGCCGGTCGAGTGGTTCGCCATCGAGCAGACCGGCGACATCATGACCATCGCCAAGGCCAGCCGGGCGGCGAAGGACATGCTGCACCGGGCGTCGGAGCTGCGCCGCGAGGCCTGCCCGA
>JBIJED010000583.1:0-2565 GCA_044343785.1 Azospirillales bacterium
TCGACGCGTGCCTTCCCGAAATCGGGTGGGACGCCGCAGAAACCAGACTTGAAGTCCGTGTTCTCCAAAGGGTTTGCGCACCACAAATCGAGACGGATGCCGGTCTGGCCCTTTAGGATGTTGACGACGCGGAAGAAATGCTTATCGCCCGCCATGAATAGCGGGACCATCCCGAGGTCCGGCTGGCGCAACCAGGCCGCGACGTTCTTTCGGATGTTGTCGCGCTTCGCCGCGATGTCGGCCGACACCAGGATATTCTGGATACCGAGCTGTCCGCAGATCCGCGCGATGTTGCGCCGCGCGAGATCGGTCACCATGCCCCAGTCGTAGGTGAAGGTGACGGGGTTGAGGCCGAACTCGGTCTTGATCAGATGGAGACCGTAACTGCTGTCGCGCCCGCCGCTGAAGGCGACGATGACGTCTGGGGACCCGTCGGCGCTCCGATAGCGGGACACGGTTTCGATGAATGTCCGCTTTGCCGCGGCCCGGTCTAGGTGTGCGTAGCGTGGGCGATGGTTGCGGCAATAGTTGCAGACGCCCGCGGCGTCGAAGTGGATGAACGGGAACGTCTCCGGCAGGATGCAGCGGGTGCAGCGCCTCAGCGCCGCAACCCGCGCCTCGCCGTAGCGCAGCAGGCCGAGGTCGGGTGCCCGCCCGTTGAGCCCAGGCGACGGAGCGGCCGGGGCGTGCCCGACCGTCAGGTCGACGTGGATCGTCGACCGATCGGGGAGCAGCCGCTTGAGGGAGGGCTGCCCCGGCGTATCGGCCGCAACGGCAAAGTTGGCAACGGCCAGCGTCTCCAAATCGATGGTACGGCCCGTTCCGGGCGCCACCCAATCGATCACGGCGACGTCGACGTCGTTGCCGAGCGGCGCCAGCGCTTCCGTCAGGATGTGTCGTTCCGACGCAAACACGACCCACCCGCCGATCCTGTCGACGACCGCGTGGAGGTCACCGGTGTTCGTCGCCAGCGTGACCACCGGCCGCGCGTCATCGACCCACGCGATCGACGCCGCACCGCGTAATCGGCGGAAGACGTCCGCGGTCGCCGCGGCGGGGTCGGCGCCTTCCGCGCACCGGTCGGCGAGAAGGGCGGCCAGCACCTCGGTGTCTACCTCCGCATTCCGTCGCAGATGCGGGTTCGCCGCCCAGAGCGCGTCGTCGTTCACGACGATGCCGTTGTGGACGACCGTGACGGGTCCCCACCGGACGGGCTGGTTGTTCGCGGGCAGGGCCGCCGTTCCGTTGGTAACGAGGCGCGAGTGGGCGATCAGGGCGATCGGCTCGGCGGCTCCGGCGTCAGCGAACGCCGGCCGCATCGCCATTTGGAGGATGTCCGCATAGGCGGGCGCCCGCATCAGGTCCGTCGCCCGGCAGGCCCCCTTGAGCGTCCATGCCCGCCCGTCCCGCGGGCGGCGCACGTGGAGCCCCGCCGACTCTTTTCCCCGGCTCTCGGACAACCGGTAAAGGGCCGCCAGCGTCGTCGTCACGGTCTTGTAGGACACCGTCGCGCCCGCGCCCACGAGCGCACCAAAGATCCCGCACATTCGATCCGATCCCCTAACCCATCCGTCGCGCCAGCGGCCGCGCCGGCACACCTGCCACCACCGCGTCGGCCGGAACGTCGGCGACGACGGCGGCGCCAGCGCCGCACACTGCGCGGTCGCCGATCCGCACGCCCGGCCGGACCACGGCGCCAGCCCCCACCAGCGCGTCCTCGCCCACGCGCACCGACCCGGTGAGCACCGCGCCCGGCGCCACGTGCGCGCCGGCGGCGACCGTGCAGTCGTGCTCCACGACGGCGGCAGTGTTGATCACCGCCAGATCGCCGACCGTCGCCCCCGGCTGCACCACAGCCCGCGCGCCCACCATGACGCCTTGGCCGAGCACCACGTCGCACGCGATGGTGGCCGTCGGGTGGATCGCGCGGACCAGCGGCACGCCGTCGAGGCGCGCCGCGACCACCCGGCGAGTGCGGTTGCCGCCGATCGCCACGAAAGCCGTCGCCCCGGCCGCGCGCCAGTCGGCGGGTCCCGGCACCGGCACCGTTACCGGAAGGCCGAGAAGCATCGTCCCGACCAACGCGGGGTCATCGTCGAACACCCGCACAGGCGCCCGCCCGGCCGCCCGCAGCGTCTCGACCGCCACCTTCGCGTGACCGCCGGCGCCGACGATCCACACCGGGGCGTCGTCGCGCGTCCCGCTCATGACACCGCCGCCAAGGGGCCATCGGCGGGCGTGCGCCCGGCGATCATGTCCTCGATCGTCGACGCGATCGTCTCGATGCAGCCGATGTCCACGTGCGGGCCCGACGGCAGGCAGAGACCCTGCGCGAACAGGGTCTCCGCCACGGCGGCGCCGACCGTCTCGGCGCCACGGAACACCGGTTGGAGATGCATCGGCTTCCAGACGGGCCGCGTCTCGATGTCGTGTCGCTCCAGCGCACGACGCAACGGTTCCGGCTCGAGCCCCGTGAGAGGGTCCAGCATCAGGACGCTCAGCCAGCGGTTGGCGCGCGCCGCCGGCACCTCGGGCATGAAGGAGATGCCCTCGATCACGCCGAGC
>JBIJED010000582.1:0-2565 GCA_044343785.1 Azospirillales bacterium
CGGGCGCCCTCGCCCTCGCCCGCCGCCCCGGCTGAACCCGCCGCCCACCCGACGAACGGATCCGCATCGTCGGGATGCCGTGGAAGGTCGCCTGCGCCGACGGGGAACTCCATCCGCCGGAGGCGAACCTGTTGCGCCGCATCGGCGGCCTGCTCTATGTCTCGGACGTCGACCGCGGGGAGGCACGCAGGCGGGCTCTGCGTCGCATCGGCCTCCCCGAGGACCGCGGCCCATGATCGGACGAGACCCCACCGCCACCGGAGCGGGGGAACGCTGGAGACCCGGATGCCGTACGTCGTCACGGAAGCCTGCATCAAGTGCAAGTACACCGACTGCGTCGAGGTTTGCCCCGTGGACTGCTTCTACGAGGGCGAGACGATGCTGGTGATCCATCCCGACGAGTGCATCGACTGCGGCGTCTGCGAGCCGGAATGCCCGCCCGAGGCGATCATCTCCGACACCGGCCCCGAAGGCGACCGCTGGCTGGAGCTGAACCGCGAGTATTCGACGAACTGGCCCAACATCACCCGGAAGAAGGACGCGCCGGCCGACGCGGACGAATACAAGGGCATGAAGGGCAAGTACGAAAGCTTTTTCAGCCCCAAACCGGCCGGCTGACCGGGCCGCCGGAGCCGGAATTGCGCCGGGCGCATGCCGGCCATCCGGCTTGATGCGGCTTCGACTTTGTCATCGGCCTTTCACTTCCTATATGATGATTGCCCAAGGGGGGTGTCGCCGTTCGGTCGGCGTCCGTCCTCGGGTGGAATCGGATATCATAGACCGTTTCTTGGAGCAGGGCCCGACGCCGGACGATCCGGCGGAGGGAGCGCCTTGTCCATAGATCGCCGCCGGGCCGTCAGCGCCGGCCGAACCGGGAGCGTGAGAGCCAGGGATGTCGCACCAGCAAAACGAGTTCTCGCCCGGTGACTACGTGGTTTACCCGGCGCACGGCGTCGGTCGGGTCGAAAGCATCGACACGACCGAGATCGCGGGTTTCCAGGTGACGCTGTACGCCATCGTGTTCGAGAAGGAGCGCATGCGGCTCAAGGTTCCCGTCGCCAAGGCGAAGGCGGCCGGCCTCCGCCGCATCTCCTCGGCGGATCGGATCAAGGTCGCGCTCGAGACGCTCCAGGGTCGCTCGCGCATCAAGCGCGTGATGTGGAGCCGCCGCGCCCAGGAGTACGAGGCCAAGATCAACTCGGGCGATCCGGTGTCGATCGCCGAGGTCGTCCGCGACCTCTACCGTCCGAACGACCAGCAGGAGCAGTCCTACAGCGAGCGGCAGATCTATCAGGCCGCGCTGGAGCGCCTCGCCCGCGAACTGGCGGCGGTCGAGAAGATCGACGAGGGAAAGGCCACCGAGCGCCTCGCGCAGGTCCTGTCGAAGGCGGCCTGACGGCCGCCGGTGGCGGACCGGACACGGCTGACGTGGACACGGTGGACGTGGACACGCGTGAGAGTTGAGGATAGGCTCCTTTTCCGCATGTCGACCTGACGGGTGTTGGTGGCGTGAAGACCGATCGGCACCGTTTCCTCGCTCTCGCGTTCGCCAGCGCCGATCTGATGATCGAGATCGATCCGAAAGGTCGGATCACCCTGGCGATCGGCGCGACGTCCGGCCTCTCCCGCCTGACGGACGTCCAGCTTCCCGGTCATTCGCTCGCCGAACTGTTCGCGCCGGACGAGACCCGCGCGATCGCCGACTTCATCCGGACGCTGCCGACCGGCTCGCGCCGCGGTCCGATGATCTTCCGCCTCGCGACGACCGATCCCTCGGGCGAGGCCGTGCGCGCCTCGGTGTCCGCGTGCCGGCTCCCGGGGATGGAGGGGTCGACGGCGGTGGCGCTCTCGCGCGCGACCGTCGCCGCCGTGATGGCCGGCTCGCAGCCTGCGCGCGACATGGAGACCCAGCTGCTGGAGACCTCCGCCTTCCAGGACCGGGCGGCGGAGGTGATGAAGGCGGCGGAAGCCACGGGGCGCCCGGTCGAACTGACCCTTCTCGACCTGCCCGACCTCGACCGGGTGCGCGCCCGCATGTCGGGGGAGCAGGCGGATGAGCTGAACCGTCAGCTCGGCACCATCCTCAGGAGTGCTGCGGTCGACGGCCAGACGGTCGGCCGCCTCGGCCCCAACCGCTTCGGCGTCGTCCGCGACCAGGCCTTCGACCCCAGGGAGGTCACGGAGCGGATCGAGGCGCTGCCGGCGCAGATCGCGCCCGGCGCCGGGCCGCTCGGCGTGGAGCGCCAGGATCTCGCGCTGACCGGGAGCGGCCTCGACGGCGAGGACGGCGTCCGGGCGCTCCGTTACGCGGTCAACCGCTTCGCCAACATGCGCCCCGGCGAGCGGCCGCCCAAGTCCCTGTCGGAGGCGATCAGCAGCCTCGTGCAGGAGACCGTGGAGCGGATCCAGAAGCTGGACACCATCGTCCAGACCAACAAGTTCAACATCGTCTTCCAGCCCATCGTGTCCATGACCACGGGTGTGGTGCACCACTACGAGGTGCTGACCCGCTTCGACGACGGCGGGCCGATGGAGATGATCACCTTCGCCGAGGAGATCGGGCTG
>JBIJED010000071.1:0-9263 GCA_044343785.1 Azospirillales bacterium
CGTCACATGGGACCCATGCGCCGCCGTCATCTGGTGCCGGAACCAGGTGACCTGGCGCTTGGCGTAGTTCCGCGTCGCCTGCTGCGCTTTCGCGACCGCGGCGGGGAGCGGCATCGTCCCCGCCAGAACGGCGGACAGTTCCGGGACGCCGATGACCTTCATCACCGGCACGTCCGGGGCGAGGCCGCGGGCGACCAGGGCCCGCACCTCCTCCATCGCCCCGCCCGCGAGCATCGCCCCGAACCGGCGGTCGCAGGCGGCGTAGAGCGCGTCGCGGGGCGGGTCCAGCACCGTCGTCACGAAGCGCAGGCCGGGCGGCGGCGGCACCGGCGCCGCGGCGAGCCAGTCCGACTGCGGGCGCCCGGTCGCCTCCAGCACCTCCACCGCGCGCACGATGCGCTGCCGGTCGCCGGGGGCGAGCCGGGCCGCCGTCGCGGGATCGCGCGCGGCCAGCCAGCCGTGGAGCGCCGCCGGCCCTTCGGCCGCCATCCGCGCGGCGACGGCGGACCGCACGTCGTCGGGAACCGCCGGCATGGCCGGCAGCCCCTCCATCAGCGCCTTCAGATAGAGGCCGCTGCCGCCGACGAGGATCGGCAGGCGGCCCGCGGCGTGCGCGTCCGTGATCTCCGCCAGCGCCGCCGCGCGCCAGCGGATGGCCGTCATCCGTCCCGCGGCGGGCTCCGTCCCGTAGAGCCGGTGGGGTGCCGCGGCCTCGTCCGCGGGCCCGGGGCGCGCCGTCAGGACGCGCAGGTCCGCATAGCACTGCATCGCGTCGGCGTTGACGACGACGCCCCCGCGGGCGCGGGCGAGGTCGAGCGCCAGGGCCGACTTGCCGCTGGCCGTCGGGCCGGCGACGACGGCGACCGGACGCGCGCCCGTGGACAGGGGGCGGGCGTCGCCGCTATCACCGGTCGCATCCGCCCCAGCCCCCCCGCGTGCCCCCATGCGCTCCGTCCTCACCCTCCTCGTCGATCCCGCCGGACCGTCGCTCGACCCTAGCACGGCCGACCGCGCGCGGGGCGCGCTGGCGGCGGCCGGGGCCACGGCCGGTCCGGTCGACTGGCTGTCGCCCGGCGTCGCCTGCGACATCCCGTTCGAGGGGATTCCCGAGGGGGACGCGGAGAGCGCGGTGCGGGCGGCGCTCGATCGCGCGCCGGTCGACCTCGCCGCCCAGCCCGTCGACGGACGGCGCAAGCGCCTGCTGATCGCCGACATGGAGAGCACGGTGATCCGGCAGGAGATGCTGGACGAGATCGCGGCCGTGGCCGGCATCGGGCCCCGCATCGCGGAGATCACGCGGCGGGCGATGAACGGGGAACTCGATTTCCGCGCCGCGCTGGCCGAACGTCTCGCCCTCCTCGCGGGCATCCCGTCGCAGATGATCGACGACCTCCAGTCCACCATCACCCTCATGCCGGGCGCGGGGGCGCTGGTCGCGACCATGCGGGGCGCGGGCGCGCGGTGCCTCCTCGTCTCCGGCGGCTTCCGGGTGTTCACCGGCCCCGTCGCCGCCCGCCTCGGCTTTCACGCCGAACAGGGCAACGTGCTGGAGATCACGGACGGGCGCCTGACGGGGCGGGCGGTGGAGCCCATCCTCGACAAGGACGCGAAGCTGAGGGCGCTGGAGGCCGCGTGCGCGGACCTCGGCATCGGACCCGCGGACGCGGTGGCCGTGGGCGACGGGGCGAACGACCTGCCGATGCTGCTGGCCGCGGGCCTCGGCGTCGCCTTCCGGGCAAAGCCGACGGTCGCGGCCGCCGCCCGGGTGCGGATCGACCACGCCGACCTGACGGCGCTGCTGCACCTTCAGGGGTTCCGGGCGGCGGAGATCCGCCCGGGCCCCTGACCCCCGGCGATCAGCCGGGGATGTTGAGGGCGACGAACCGCAGATCGCCCTGGCGGTCGACCAGGAGGAGGACCGACCGACGGCCCTGTTCGCGCGCCCGGCGGATCTTCTGCTGGACGTCGGCGGGGTTGGCCACCGCCTCCTGCCCGACCTCCACGATCACGTCGCCCGGGCGCAGCCCGCGCCCCGCCGCCGGGCTCTCGGCCGTGACCTCGGTCACCACCACGCCCTTGACGTCCTGGCCGATGTCGAACTGCTGGCGAAGTTCGGCGGACAGGTTCGACAGCTTCAGACCGAGCGCCTCGACGACCGGCGGCGCCGTCCGCTGCTGCTCGGCCGGGACGGAGGCGAGGAGCCCCTGCTGCTCGGCCGCCTCGAGTTCGCCGACCTTCACCTGCATGTCGAGTTGCTGGCCCTTGCGCCAGACCTGCACGGGAACCCGGATGTCGACCGCCGTCTCCGCGACGATGCGAGGCAGTCGGGCGGACGTCTCCACCGGGCGCCCGTTGAAGCTCAGCACGATGTCGCCCGGCTGGATGCCCGCCTCGGCGGCCGGGCCGCCGGCGGTGATGCTCGCGACGAGCGCACCGCGGGCCCGGTCGAGGCCGAGGCTCTCGGCGATCTCGTCCGACACGCCCTGGATCCGAACGCCCAGCCAGCCCCGGCGCGTCCGGCCGAATTCGCGCAGCTGCGCCACGACGCCCTTGGCGAGGTTGGCCGGAATCGCGAAGCCGATGCCGACCGACGCGCCCGTGGGCGAGAAGATGGCGGTGTTGATCCCCACCACCTGGCCGTCGAGGTTGAACATCGGGCCGCCGGAATTCCCGCGGTTGATGGAGGCGTCGGTCTGCAGGAAGTCGTCGTAGGGACCCTGCTGGATGTTGCGCGCCCGGGCCGAGATGATGCCCGCCGTCACCGTGCCGCCGAGGCCGAAGGGATTGCCGATCGCCAGCACCCAGTCGCCGACCCGCGACCTGTCGCTGTCGCCGAACGTCACCGCCGTGAGCGCGCGGTTGGCCGGCGGGGCGATCCTCAGCAGCGCGAGGTCGGTCTTGGGGTCGCGGCCGACCAGCGTCGCCCGGATGGTGGTGTCGTCCTGCAGGATGACGTTGATCTCGTCCGCGCCGTCGATGACGTGGTTGTTGGTGACGACCAGCGCTTCCTTCGCGTCGATGATGAAGCCCGAGCCCAGCGACGTCGCCCGGCGCGGCGGCGCGTTGGGGTTCCGGCCCTGCCGCTCGAAGAAGTCGCGGAAGAACTCCTCGAACGGGGAGCCCGGCGGGAACTGCGGGAGTTCGGGCCCGCGCTCGCCCCGTTCACCGCGCGGCTCGCCGCGGCCCTCGCCGCGCTGCGGAACGGTCTGGGTGGTGGAGATGTTGACGACCGCGGGCAGGAGCCGCTCGGCCAGGTCGGCGAAGGTCGCCGGTGCGGCCCGCTGGGCCGACGCCGGCGTCGGAGCGGGGACGGTGAGGGTGATCGCGAGCGCGACACCGATGGTCGAGGCCACGCGACGGACGAAGGACGGTGCGACCGGAATGCGGGCGGAAGACGGGCTCACGGGTTCTCTCTCCATGACAGGCGGACAGGACCGCCCGATCGCGGAGCGTACCCTGCCGAACCGCAGCATGCGAAGCGAGTTTGGTGCAATTGCGGCGATGTCCGGCCCCATGCCGCTGCCACCGGCATCCGTCGGCGGTGCCCCGTCCGCCGCGGCGCGACCCGGGGGTCGGCCGCACGGACGGGGCGTCGTCCGTCAGTTCGCCGGGCGCGGCTCCACCGGAGCCGCCGGAAGGGCGGCGGTGGCGGGCGCGCCGGCCGCCGTCGGGCCGAACCCGCCGGGCGAGGCGGGCCCACCGTTCACCGGCACGTTCCGTCCGCTGAAGTAGCGGAAGAAGTCCCCCTGGGGCGACAGGACGAGGGTCGTGTCCTCGTTCCGGATCGACCGCTGATAGGCCTGGAGGGTCCGGTAGAAGTTGTAGAAGGCGGGATCGCGGGTGGTCGCCTCCGCCAGCACGCGGATCGCCCGGTTGTCGCCTTCGCCGCGCAGCGTCTGCGCGTCGCGCTGGGCCTCGGCGAGCAGGACGGTCCGCTCACGGTCGGCACGCGACCGGATCTGCTGCGACTGCTCCTGGCCCTGGGCGCGGAACTCCGACGCCTCGCGCTCGCGCTCCGAACGCATGCGGGCGAAGATGTTCTGCGTCGTCGCGTCCGGGACGTCGGCGCGGCGGATGCGCACGTCGACGATCTGGACACCGAAGGTCTGCGCCTCGGCGTTCACCTGCCGCGTGATCTCGTCCATCAGCCGCACGCGCTCCTCGGACAGCACCTGGATCTGCGTCGCGGCACCGAGAACGCGGCGCAGCGTCGAGGTCGAGATGTTCGACAGGCGGGTCTCGGCCGTGAACTCGGTCCCGACCGTCTGGTAGAAGCGCAGCGGGTCCCGGATCTGGTAGCGGACGAAGGTGTCCACCTCCAGGCGCCGCTGGTCGGCGAGGATGATCTGCTCGGACGGCGGTTCGATGTCGAGGACCCGCCGCTCCATGTAGACCACGTTCTGGATGAGCGGGATCTTCACGTTGAGGCCGGGCCGGTTGATGACGTTGACCGGCTGGCCGAACTGGAGGACGAGCGCCTGCTCGGTCTCGTCCACGGTGAAGAGGGAATTTGCGGCGACGACGCCCGCGGCGATGACCGCGATGCCGGCGATGACGAGCGACCTGTTCATGTCCTGTCCCTCTCCCGTCAGCGGCGCGGCGGCTGCTGGCCGGCGGCGCCGCCGCCGGCGGGCTGCCCCTGCGCCGGCGCACCGGGACGCCGCATCAGCTCGTTCAGCGGCAGATACGGAACCACGCCCTGGGCGTCATGCCCGTTCGCGTCGATGATCACCTTGTTGGTCCCGCGCATCACCTGCTCCATCGTCTCCAGATAGAGCCGGTTGGCGGTCACTTCCGGCGCGAGGCGATAGGCCTCGAAGACCGAGACGAAGCGGCGCGCGTCGCCTTCCGCCAGGTTCACCACCTCCTCGCGGTAGGCGGCGGCTTCCTGCAGCAGGCGCTCGGACTCGCCTCGGGCCCGCGGGATCACGTCGTTGCGGTAGGCCTCGGCCTCGTTGCGCAGCCGCTCGCGGTCGGAGCGCGCGCGCTGGACCTCGTTGAAGGCGTCGACGACGGGGGCCGGGGGATCGACCTTGCGCAACTGGACCTGCGTCACCCGGACGCCCGCCCGGTATTCGTCGAGCATGTCCTGGAGGAGACGGCGGGTCTGGACCTCGATCTCCTGCCGGGCGTCGGTCAGGGCGGGCTGGATCTCGGTGCGGCCGATGATCTCGCGCATCGCGCTCTCCGCGACGCGGCGCACCGTGCCGTCCGGCTCGCGCAGCTGGAACAGATAGTCCCGCGCGTTCGCGATCTGCCAGAAGACGACGAAGTCGATGTCGATGATGTTCTCGTCGCCGGTGAGCATCAGGCTCTCGTCCGGCACGTCGCGCTCGGTCCCCGGCCGGCGCGGGTCGACGCCGATCCGGTATCCGACCTCGACGCTGTTCACGCGTGTCACCTTCGGCAGGCGCACGGACTCGATGGGCGCCGGGAGGTGGTATTTCAGGCCCGGCATCTCCTCCGTCCGCACCCACTGGCCGAACCGCAGGACGACGCCGTGCTCGTCCGGCTGGACGCGGTAGAAGCCGGTGAGACCCCAGAGCAGGAGGAGGATGGCGACGACGGCGGCGATGCCCTTTCCGCCTCCGAAACCGCCCGGAACCATCCGGTTCAGGCGATCACGCCCCTTGCGGATCAGCTCGTCGATGTCGGGCTGCTGGCCCCCGAAGCCGCCGCCCCCGCCGCCCGACCCCGATCCCCAAGGATTGCGGTTGCCGCCGCCCGGGGGCGAGCCCCACGGACCACCGCCGCCACCGCCCTGATTGTTCCACGGCATACGTCAAGTCCCTCGTGATTGCGCCCGGTGTCCGGTCCCGTCGACGGTCGTTCGGCGCGCTGGTCTCCGCCCCTACCGGCCGGTCGGGCGGGCCCTCATATCCAGATGCCCCGGACGGGGCATCCCCGGGACGAGTCCGGGCGCGCAGGTTTTCCGACATATTGGGAAGGGGGCGGAGTTTTCAACATGGCTGGACCGACGCAGGAGCAGGTGTTGGCGGCGCTTCGGGCCGTCCGCGATCCCGACCGCGGGGGCGACGTGGTCGCGCTCGGGATGGTCTCGGGCCTCGCCGCCTCGGACGGCCGGGTGACCTTCGCGATCGAGGTCGACCCCAGGCGCGGCCCGGCGCTGGAGCCGCTGCGACAGGCGGCGGAGCGCGCGGTCGCCGCGGTACCCGGGGTGACGCACGTGACGGCGGTCCTCACCGCCCAGCGCCCCGCCGCGGCACCGCCGCCCGTGCCGGGCGGGGGCGGGGCCAAGGGCACGAACCGGGTCGAGCTGCCCGGGGTGCGGGCGATCGTCGCGGTGGCGTCGGGCAAGGGCGGCGTCGGCAAGTCGACGACGGCGGCCAACCTCGCCCTCGGGCTCGCCGCCGAGGGGCTGCGCGTCGGGCTGATGGACGCCGACATCTATGGCCCGTCGATGCCGCGGATGATGGGCATCACCTCCAAGCCGCGGGCGACCGATCGCAAGACGCTCGAGCCGCCGGTCGCCTACGGCGTCAAGGTCATGTCGATGGGCTTCCTCGTCGCCGAGGACGCACCGACGATCTGGCGCGGCCCCATGGTGCAGGGGGCGCTGGTCCAGATGCTGCGCGACGTCGAATGGGGCGACCTCGACGTGATGATCGTCGACATGCCGCCCGGCACCGGCGACGCGCAGCTCACGATGGCGCAGCAGGTGCCGCTGGCGGGCGCCGTCATCGTGTCGACGCCGCAGGACATCGCGCTGCTGGACGCGCGCAAGGGGCTGAACATGTTCCGCCGCGTCGACGTGCCCGTCCTCGGGATCGTCGAGAACATGAGCTATTTCTGCTGCCCGAACTGCGGCCACCGGACCGACATCTTCGGCCACGGCGGCGCGCGGGCGGAGGCCGGGCGGCTCGGGGTCGAGTTCCTGGGGGAGGTGCCGCTCCACATCTCCATCCGCGAGACCTCGGACGGCGGCCACCCGATCGTCGTCGCCGATCCCGAGGGCGAGCACGCCCAGGCCTTCCGCCGGATCGCCCGGCGCGTCCGCGACAAGGTGCTGGCGGCGCGCGAGACGCCGGCGATGCCGCGGATCGTGATGGAGTGACCGGGCGCCGCGGGCACGGCGACGGCGGCCGGTCGCGCGCCATCACGCCGAAACGAGATTGAGCGCACGGGACCGACGGGCTAAGCATCACCCCCGTCGACCCCGGCGCCAGGTGCCTCCTCATGTCCGCCAGCCCGCTCACGCCCGACCAGGCCGCCGAGGTCGCGCAGGCCCGTGCCCACCGGACCGAGACCCTCCGCCCCACCGTCCCGGCGCTGGAGGAAATCCTGTTCCAGCCGCTCCCGGTGCTCGACCACGGGTTCGTGCGGGTGATCGACTACATGGGCGACGATGCGGCGATCGTGCAGGCGGCGCGCGTCTCCTACGGCCGCGGCACCAAGCGGGTGAGCGAGGACGCGGGCCTCATCAGGTACCTGATGCGGCACTGGCACTCGACCCCGTTCGAGATGTGCGAGATCAAGTTCCACGTGAAGCTGCCGATCTTCGTCGCACGCCAGTGGATCCGCCATCGCACGGCGAACGTGAACGAGTACTCGGCCCGCTATTCGATCCTCGACCGGGAGTTCTATGTCCCGGCACCGGAGCACCTCGCAGCGCAGTCGGCCTCGAACCGGCAGGGCCGCGGCGCGGTGCTGGAGGGCGAGGAGGCGGTGGAGGTGATGCGCATCCTGCGCGACGACGCGCAGCGCACCTACGACAACTACGAGGTCATGCTGAACCTGGGCCCCGACGGCGGGCCGAAGGACCCCGCCCGCCAGGGCCTCGCCCGCGAACTGGCGCGGATGAACCTGACGCTGAACACCTATACCCAGTGGTACTGGAAGACCGACCTGCACAATCTGATGCACTTCCTCCGGCTCAGGGCCGATCCGCACGCGCAGTACGAGATCCGCGCCTACGCCGAGGTGATGATCGACGCGCTCGCCCGCTGGGTGCCGCTGACCCACGAGGCGTTCAAGGACTACCGGCTGGGTGCCGTCACGCTGTCGGCCACCGCCATGACCCTTCTGCGCCGGCGCCTCGCCGGGGAGGCGGTGACGCAGGAGACGAGCGGCCTGTCCAAGCGGGAGTGGACGGAACTGGAGGCGGCGCTGGCGGGGTCAGGCGGCGCCGGCTGATCCCATCCGGCGCTCGATCCGTTCGATCCGCGCCTCGATGCGGTCGAGGCGGGCCGCCATGCCCGCGCCGTCTTCACGCATGGCCCCGATCTCGGCCCAGATCCGACCGACCTGCCCCTCCAACGACGTGACCCGCATCTTCAGGTCACGGACGTCCTCCGCGATCCGGTCGACCTTCTCGTCGATCCGGCGCAGGTAGAGGAGGATCAGATTGTCGGGGCCGTCGGCCACAGGCGGATGGTGGCACGGCACCATGGCATCCGCAACCTCAACCTGTGGGCGAAGCCACCCGGCCCGTCCGCCCGCTCTCGAGGATCGCGTCGACCAGCCGGTGGACCCGGAGCGCCGCCGGTCCGTCCGGGTCCGGCACCCGGCCGGCGTCCAGCGCGTCGAGGAAGGCGGCGATCAGGCCGCGGTGCGCCTCGTGGGTGAAGGCCATGGGATCGGCGCCGCCGCCGGTTCCGGCCGATCCCCCCGTCTCCTCCCGCCGGCCGTCCTGAAAGTCGACCGTCAGCGCACCGCCGACGAGCGTGGCGGTCGCCCGGGTTCCCGTGATCGTCAGCCGTTCCGGCCCGCCGGGGAAGGCGGCCGTGGTGGCGACGAGGCTGCCCGGCGCGCCGTTCGCGAAGATCAGGCCCGCGGCGGCGAAATCCTCCGTCTCCATCCGGTGCAGGCGCGTCGTGGCGGCGACGGCGGACACCCGCTCGACCGGCCCGGCGAAGGCCAGCATCAGGTCGAGCGCGTGGATCGCCTGGGTCAGCAGCACGCCGCCGCCGTCGCGCGCCAGCGTCCCGCGGCCCGGCTCGTCGTAATAGGACTGGGGCCGCCACCACGACACGGCGAGCTGCACCGCGGCGACGTCGCCGATCGCCCCCGCCGCCAGCAGCGCGCGCAGCCGGAGCGCCCCCGCCCGCCAGCGGTTCTGGAACACCACGCCGAGCGGCACGCCGGCGTTGGCGCAGGTGCGCACGACCGTCTCCGCCGCCACCGCCACCCGCCCCTGCGCGGCGAGGTCCGCCAGCGCGAGCGCAAGGGGGCGCGCCGCCATCCCGAGCCCGATCACCGCCACCCGATGCCGCATCGTCGCGCTCCGTTCAGAGGAAGCTGTA
>JBIJED010000070.1:0-9263 GCA_044343785.1 Azospirillales bacterium
TATGCGGCGATCGGGCTGACCATCTACGTCGTCTTCTTCCTGGTGGCGCTGTTCGCCGACCGGATCGCGACGCACGACCCGCTCGAGATCCTGTTCGACGACGACGGGAACCTGCTGTCGAACGTCGCCCCGGGCGCCGCCCACGTGCTGGGCACCACCAACCTCGGCCGGGACATCTTCTCCCAGCTGGTCATGGGCACGCGGAACGCGCTGATCGTGGGGGTGAGCGCCGCGGTCGTCGTCGCGTCGCTCGGCACGCTGGTGGGGCTGGTGGCGGGCTACTTCGGCAAGTGGGTCGACACCCTCCTGATGCGGATCGCCGACGTGGCGCTCGGCATCCCGTTCCTGCCCTTCGTGATCGTGCTCGCCGCCTTCATGGGGGCCCAGACGTCGAACGTGGTCATCGCGGTGGCCCTGCTTCTCTGGCCCAACACCGCGCGCGTCATCCGCTCGCAGGTGCTGACCGTGCGGGAGCGCGCCTTCATCGAGGCGGCGCGGGTGACGGGCTCCAGCACGTGGCGGATCCTGTTCGTCCACGTCATGCCGAACATCCTGCCGCTCACCTTCCTCTACGGCTCGATCGCGGTGGGCTGGGCGATCCTGACCGAGGCGAGCGTCAGCTTCCTCGGCTTCGGGCCGTCGGATTCGATCTCCTGGGGCTACATGCTCCAGGACGCCTACGGCTCGCAGGCGATGTCGCGCGGCACCTACGTCTGGTTCGTGCCGCCGGGCATCTGCATCATCCTCGTCGTCGTCGCCGGCTTCTTCATCAGCCGCGGCTACGAGGAGATCCTCTTCCCCAAGCTGAAGGACTGAGGCCCTGCCGCTCCTCGACGTCCAGGACCTGCGGGTCGAGTACCGCGCGCGCGGCGGCACCGTCCACGCCGTCGACGGGGCGACCTTCTCCGTGCCGGAGGGCGAGGTCGTCGGCCTCGTCGGCGAGAGCGGGTGCGGCAAGACCACGGCCGCCCGCGCGCTCACCGGCGTGGTGCCGGCCAACGCCCGGATCGCCGGCGGGCGCGTCACCTTCGGCGGGCGCGACCTCCTCGCCTTCGGGGCGAAGGACTGGGACGGCGTCCGCTGGCGGCAGATCGCCTTCATCCCGCAGAGCGCCATGAACTCGCTGGACCCGGTCTACCGGGTCGGGACCCAGATCCGCGAGGTGCTGCGCCACCGCGGCGGCCTGGGGCGGGGGGAGAGCGACCGGCGGGTGGACGAACTCTTCTCCATGGTCGGCATCGCGCCCGAGCGCCAGCAGGACTATCCGCACCAGTTCTCCGGCGGCATGCGCCAGCGCGCCGCCATCGCGCTGGCGCTGGCGCTGAACCCGCGCCTCGTGATCGCGGACGAGCCGGTGACGGCGCTGGACGTCATCGTCCAGCGCCAGGTGCTCGACACCTTCCGCGACCTGCAGAGCCGGCTCGGCCTGTCCGCCATCCTCGTCACCCACGACATCAGCGTGGTCGCCTACGCCTGCGACCGGGTCGTGGTGATGTACGCCGGCAAGGTGGTGGAGGCGGGGCCTGTGCGCGACGTCCTCGAGGCACCGTCGCACCCCTACACGATGGGCCTCTACAACGCCTTCCCGGACCTCGGTCGCGCGGGCGGGACGCTGGTCCCCATCGAGGGGAACCCGCCGGACCTCCGCGATCCGCCCGAGGGCTGCCGCTTCGCACCCCGTTGCCCCTTCGCGGTGGCGAAGTGCCGCGAGGCCCAGCCGCCGACCGTCGCCGTGGCCCCCGGCCACACCGCCGCCTGCTGGCGCCTCGACGAGGCCCCCCAGCTCCGCCAGCTCGCCCGTGAGGAACAGACGTGGCTCCGCTCCTCGACGTCCGCGGCCTGACCAAGCACTTCCCGGTCTCCCGCACGCTGCGCCAGGTGGCGCGCGGCGAACGCCCCGTCGTGCGCGCGGTGGAGGACGTGACCTTCGCCATGGACCAGGGGGAGAGCGTCGGCATCCTGGGCGAGAGCGGCTGCGGCAAGACCACGACCGGCCGCCTCCTCCTCAAGCTGGTGGAGGCGAGCGAGGGGACCATCACGCTGGACGGCACCGACGTCCGCGCGCTGAAGGGCCCCGATCTCAAGCGCTTCCGCCGCCACGCCCAGCTGGTCTTCCAGAACCCGTTCGACGCGCTGAACCCGCGCTTCACCCTGCGCCGGTCGATCGCGGAGCCGCTCTCGAACGCGGGCGTGCCGAAGGGGGAGTGGGACGACCGCATCGCCGCGGTGCTGAAGCGGGTCCATCTCGCCGGGGTCTCCGACCTGATGGAGAAGTTCCCCCACCAGCTCTCGGGCGGGCAGCTCCAGCGGGTGGTGCTGGCGCGTGCGCTGATCCTGGAGCCCACCTTCATCGTCGCCGACGAGCCGGTCTCCATGCTGGACGTGAGCGTGCGGGCGGGCATCCTCAACGTCATGCGCGAGGTGCGGGAGACGATGGGCCTCACGGCCATCTACATCTCCCACGACCTGGCGCTCGTCCGCTACGTGGCGCCCCGCACCATCGTCATGTACCTCGGCAAGATCGTCGAGGACGGGCCGACCGACGCGGTGATCAGCCGGCCGCTGCACCCCTACGCCCGCGCGCTGGTGGCCGCCGTGCCGGTGCCGCGGGTCGACCAGGACCGCGGCGCCCTGCCGATCACCGGCATGATCCCCGACGCGCGCAACCCGCCGTCCGGCTGCCGCTTCCGCGACCGCTGCCCCTACGCCGAGGCCCGCTGCGCCCGGGAGGTTCCGGCGCTTCGCGAACTGGCGCCCGGGCACCGTGCGGCGTGCCACCTGCTGTAGGACGGGAAGACCCTCACCCTCCGTTCGGGACGACGGAAACTGTTGTCCCCGCGCGCGACCTTTGCGAAGGTCACGCCCGAATGGACCGGGCCGAAGGAGCGGCGGACGCCGACCCGCCTGTCCGCGTGGGGGAGGGAACCGATGGCCGGTGTCGACATCCGTGGGGTCCGCAAGGCCTACGGCAACGTGGCCGTGATCCACGGCGTGGACGTCCACATCGAAGACGGGGAGTTCGTGGTGCTCGTCGGCCCGTCGGGCTGCGGCAAGTCCACGCTGCTGCGCATGATCGCGGGGCTGGAGGAGATCTCCGACGGCACGATCGCGATCGGCGACACGGTGGTGAACCACCTGCCGCCCAAGGCACGCGACGTGGCGATGGTGTTCCAGAACTACGCGCTCTATCCGCACATGACCGTCTTCGACAACATGGCGTTCTCGCTCATGCTGAAGGGCGCGTCGAAGGCGGAGATGCAGGAGCGGGTGAACCGCGCCGCCGAGATCCTGAACCTCCAGCCCTATCTCCTTCGCTATCCGCGCCAGCTCTCCGGCGGCCAGCGCCAGCGCGTGGCGATGGGGCGTGCCATCGTGCGCAACCCCAAGGTCTTCCTGTTCGACGAGCCCCTGTCGAACCTCGACGCCAAGCTGCGCGTGCAGATGCGGACCGAGATCAAGGCGCTCCACCAGCGGCTGCGGGTCACCACCGTCTACGTCACCCACGACCAGATCGAGGCCATGACCATGGCCGACCGCATCGTCGTGATGCACGACGGGCGGGTGGAGCAGATCGGCACGCCGCTGGAACTCTACGACCGTCCGGCGAACACCTTCGTGGCCGGGTTCATCGGCTCGCCGGCCATGAACTTCCTCGACGCGAAGATGCACCGGAACGGCGCCGGTCCGGTCGCCATCCTGGAGGGCGGGCAGCACCTGCCGCTGACCACCGGCGCGTCGGCGGGCGAGGGCGCCCCCATCCGCATCGGCATCCGGCCGGAGCACTTCGACCTCGCCCCCGCCGACGTCGGCGTCCCGGCGGAGGTGCAGGTGGTCGAGCCGACGGGTGCGGAGACGTTCGTGCAGGTCGACATCGCCGGCATCCCGGCCACCGCCGTGTTCGTCGAACGGCACGCCTTCACCCCCGGCGAACGGATCGCGCTCGTTCCCAAGCCGGGTGCGGTCCACGTCTTCGATCCGGCGTCGGGCGCGAGGCTTTGACCGCGGCCGACCGCACGATCGCGGTCGATTGGGGAACGTCGCGGTTCCGGGCGAGCTGGCTGGCCGTGGACGGGTCGGTCGAGGGTTTCGTCGACCGGCCGGAGGGCATCGCGCAGGTGCCGTCCCGCGATGCGTTCCCGGGCGTGTTCGGTCGGCTCTGCCGGCCGTGGCTGGACGATCCGCGGACCGGGCGGATCGTCGTCTCCGGCATGGCCGGATCGCGCAACGGCTGGTTCGAGGTGCCCTACGTCGCCTGTCCGACGGCGCTCTCGGGGCTGCGGCCCGTCGCGGCGCCCTTCATGATGGAGGGGCGGCCCGTCGCCTTCGTCCCGGGCCTGTCGGCCGCCACGGCGGACGGGGCGTTCGAGGTGATGCGCGGCGAGGAGACGCTGATCGCCGGCGCCGCCGGCGCGGACGAGGAGGCGCTGGTCTGCCTGCCGGGCACCCACTCCAAATGGGCCGACTGGTCGCGCGGCACGATCCGGTCCTTCGTGACCTTCATGACCGGCGAGGTCCACGGCCTGTGCATGACCCACGGGCTGATCGGTCGCCTCGCCGCCGAGCCGCACGGCCAGGGCGCCTTCGCCCGCGGCCTCGACCACGCCCGCACGCCGGGCGGGCTCCTCCACCACCTCTTCCGGGCCCGGACCGAGGCGCTGGCCGGGCGCATCGCCGGGACGGAGGTGGCGGGCTATCTCTCCGGCTTGCTCGTCGGGGCGGAGATCGAGGGGCTGCGCGCGCTGCTTGCGGGCGACCGCCCGGTCGTGCTGGTCTCCTCCGGCACCCTCGCCGAGGCCTATGCGACGGCGTTCGCCGCCCGCGGCGTGGCGTTCCGCGCCGTGGACGCCCACGCCGCCTTCCTCGCCGGGCAGAGGGCCATCGCGGGACAGGGGCCATGACCGTCGCCGACGACCTGTTCGCCACCCTCGCCCAGGCACCGCTCGTCGCGATCCTGCGCGGCGTCCGCCCGGAGGAGGCGGTGGCCATCGGCCGCGCGCTGGTCGCCGGCGGCGTCCGGGTGATCGAGGTGCCGCTCAACTCCCCCGATCCGCTGTCGAGCATCGCGGCGCTGGCGACGGATCTGGACGGGCGGGCGCTGGTCGGCGCGGGGACGGTGACGACGACGGCCGAGGTCGCCGCCGTGGCGGACGCGGGCGGGCGGCTGATCGTCTCGCCCACGGTCGACGCGGACGTGATCGCGGCGACCCGGATGCTGGGCCTCGCGAGCCTGCCCGGCGCCTTCACGCCGACCGAGATCGCCGCCGCGCACCGCGCCGGGGCCGACGCGGTCAAGCTGTTCCCGGCCGAGGTGATGGGGATCGCCGGCATCAAGGCGGTGCGGGCCGTGTTCCCGTCGGCGGTGCGGATGATCGCGGTCGGCGGGGTGACGCCGGACACCGCCCGGGCCATGCTGGCCGCGGGATGCGTCGGCCTCGGGGTGGGCTCCGCGCTCTATCGGCCGGGCGCCACGCCGGCCGAGGTGGCGGCCGCCGCCGCTGCGTTCCGCGACGGCCTCGCGGTTTGATCGCACGGGCTTTCGTCCGAAGAATGTCCATTGACGCCGCCCCCGCCGGGGGGCCACGTGAAGGGCGACACCCGGCGAGGCATTCCGGACGCGGCGGTCGGTGAAGCGAGTTCGAGCAAACGCCTTCTTCTCGGCCGTCGAGGTCCTGGTCAACGGCGTCGGGATGTTCCTCCTCGTCATCGTGCTCTACCGGCACGTGGGCGCGGCCGGGATCGGCGTGTGGTCGCTCGTCATGGCCATCGCCAACCTGGTGCGGATCGCCGACTTCGGCATCGCGCCCGGCATCGCGCGCTTCGTCGCCCGGTGGGGTGCGGGCGGGGAGACGGCCGACCCCGGGCGCGTGGTGGCGGCGGCGGCCATCGTCACCGCCGCGGCCCACGCGGCGCTCGCGCTCGTCGCCTATCTGCCCGCGGCCTGGGCGCTGGGGATGCTGGTCGCGCCCGACCGGCTTCCCGCCGCCCTGGAACTCCTGCCATGGGCGCTCGTGTCGGTCACCCTCCTCTCCGTGTCGGCGCTGGTCATCTCGGTCGTCGTCGGCCTGCACCGGTCGGACCTCCGGAGCGTCTTCGCGGTCGCGGGCGGCGTCGTCCTCGTCGGCGGCACGGCGCTGCTGCTTCCCGTCATGGGCCTGCTGGGCGCGGTGCTGGCCCAGATCGGGCAGGGGCTCGTCATGTCGGTCGGGCTCTGGCTGATGGTCCGCCGGGTGGCACCGGCGGTCGCCTCGACCCGCGGCCGGCCCGAATTCGGGGTCGTCCTCGGTCTCGTGCGGAGCAACGGTCTTCCGGTGCAGGGCGCGTTCCTCGCCACCCTCACCATCGAGCCGACGACCAAGGCCTTCCTCGCCGCCATCGGGCCGATCGAGGCGGTCGGCTACTTCGAGATGGCGAACCGCGTGGTCCAGCAGGCGCGCAGCGTCGCCGCCGCCCCCAACCTCTCCCTCGTCTCCGCCTTCGCCGATTTCGACCACCGCGACAAGGTGGGCCTGCGCATCCTCTTCCGCCGCGCGGTCGACCTCACGCTCCTGATCGGCCCGCTCGTCCTCGGCGCGGCGGTGGCCGGCGCCCCGTTCCTGGCGCAGGTGTGGACGGGCTACCCCGCGCCGCTCTTCGTCGCCTACCTCGTCGTGCTCTCGGTCGGCGCCGCCGTCGGCCTCTTGTCGCTGCCGGCGTACAGCTTCGCGACCGGCCTCGGCGAACATCGCTGGGCGTTCGCGGGCCAGGTCACGGTCGCCCTGCTCAACGCCGCCCTCGGTGCCGCCCTCGGCCTCGCCTTCGGCAGCGTGGGGACGGTCGCCGGCCTCGCGGTCGCCACCGCCGTCGGATCGCTGGTGCTGGTGGCCCCCGTGCGGCGGCGCACGGCGGTGCGGGTGCGCGAGGTTCTGGCGGGGCCCGGCGGCGCCGTCGTCGCGGGGGCCTTCGCCGGCGCCGTCGCCGGGCTCCTCGGCTACTGGACGGTCCAGCCTTCCGTCGGGACGCTGGCGGCGGGGGCCGCGTCCGGCCTCCTCTTCCTCCTCTGCGTGGCCGTGCCGACCGTCCGCCATCCGATCTTCGGCAAGACTGTCGTCGGCCTGCGCGGTCGCGTGTACCTTGACTGAGGGGCCGCGGGGCGCGGGGACGGCGGGACGGTTGGGATGCATCGGCGCAGGATCTCGGTCATCGGCCTCGGCTACGTCGGTCTGCCCGTCGCCGTGTCCTTCGCGTCCGCGGGCGTCCCCGTCGTGGGGTTCGACATCGACGGCGCGCGGATCGCGGCGCTTCGGGACGGGATCGACCGGACGGGCGAGGTGGCGCCCGACGCGCTGCGGACGCCGCGCCTGCGGCTGACCGACCGGCCGGCCGACCTCGCCGACGCCGACTTCCACATCGTCACCGTTCCGACGCCGATCACCGGCACGCGCGAGCCGGACCTCGGTCCCCTCACCGCGGCCTCGCGCACGGTCGGCGCGCATCTGAAGCGCGGGGACGTGGTCGTCTACGAATCGACCGTCTATCCGGGGGCGACCGAGGAGGTCTGCGTCCCGATCCTGGAGGCGGCGAGCGGGCTCGCGTTCGGGACCGACTTCACGGTCGGCTATTCGCCCGAACGCATCAATCCCGGCGACATGCGGCACCGGTTCGAGACGATCGTGAAGGTGGTCGCGGGTTCCGACGCGGCGACGCTGGACCTCGTCGCCGCGGTCTACGGCTCGGTCGTGCGGGCCGGCGTCCACCGCGCGCCCTCGATCAAGGTGGCCGAGGCGGCGAAGGTGATCGAGAACACCCAGCGCGACCTGAACATCGCGCTGATGAACGAGCTGGCGCTGATCTTCGACCGGCTCGGCATCCGCACCCGGGACGTGCTGGCGGCGGCGCGGACCAAGTGGAACTTCCTGCCCTTCGTCCCGGGCCTCGTGGGCGGGCACTGCATCGGCGTCGATCCCTACTATCTGACAGCGAAGGCGGAGGCGGTCGGCTATCACCCGGAGGTGATCCTGGCCGGGCGGCGCATCAACGACGGCATGGGCACCTACGTCGCGCAGCGCCTCGTCAAGTGCCTCGTCCGCAGCGGGCGGGCGGTCCGCGGGGCGCGGGTCGGCATCGTCGGGCTGACGTTCAAGGAGGACGTGCCCGACCTGCGGAACAGCAAGGTGCCGGACATCGTGCGCGAACTGGCCGAATACGGCATCGACGCCCTCGTCCACGACCCGCTGGCCGATCCGGCCGACGCCCGCCGGGAACACGGGATCGCCCTCGTCCTTAAGGACCGGCTCGCCGACCTCGACGCGCTGGTCGTCGCGGTGCCGCACCGGTCGGTGCTGGCCGAGGGGGCGGCCGGGGTGGCGCGCCATCTCGCCCCCGGCGGCATCCTCTTCGATCTGAAGGCGGCGTTCGGCGGCCCCGGCGACTTCCCCGGCCTGACCTACTGGAGCCTGTGAGGGGGATGCGCGTCCTCACCCTCCTGGCCGGCGCCGAGCAGGGCGGGGCCGAGACCTTCGCCGTGCGCCTCACCGTCTCGCTCGCCCGCGCCGGCATGGACATGACCATGGCGCTGCGGCCCCAGCCCGACCGCCTCGCGCGGCTCGCGGCCGCCGGCGTCCCCGCCGTGCGCCTGCCCTTCGGCCCGCCGGCACTCGACCTCCTCACCCGCTGGGGCGTCGGCCGGACGGCGCGGCGGGTCCGTCCCGACGTCGTCCTCTCCTTCATGAACCGGGCGTCGGCCTTCGTCCCGCGCGGCCCCTGGGTGAACGTCGGGCGGCTCGGCGGCTACTATCCGCTGAAGCATTACCGGGGCTGCGACCATCTCGTCGGCATCTCCGAGGACATCTGCGCCCACATCCGGGCGGGCGGCTGGCCGGCGGACCGGGTCCACCACATCCCCAACTTCGCCGAGGGCATGCCGCTGCCGGCGATCCCGCGCGCCACGTTCGACACGCCCGACGGGGTGCCCCTCGTCCTGGCGCTCGGCCGGCTGCACCGGAACAAGGCGTTCGACGTGCTGCTGGACGCGCTGGCGGTCCTGCCGGGCGTCCGGCTCTGGCTGGCGGGGGAGGGGCCGGAGCGCGACGCGCTGGCCGCGCGGGCCGCGCGGCTCGGCGTGGCGGAGCGGGTGCGGTTCCTCGGCTGGCGGACGGACGTCGGGGCGCTCTTCGCCGCGGCCGACGCCTTCGTCGTCCCCTCCCGGCACGAGCCGCTCGGCAGCGTGCTGATGGAAGGGTTCTTCTACGGCCGTCCCATGGTCGCCGCCGCCTCCCAGGGGCCGC
>JBIJED010000072.1:0-9249 GCA_044343785.1 Azospirillales bacterium
GGCGGGCGCCCGGCCGGTCATCACCTCGGCGAGCAGTCGGCCCGAGATCGGGCCCAGCGAATAGCCCGCGTCGCCCGAGACCAGCACGAAGAACCCGGGCACGCCCGGCACCTCGCCCAGCACCGGCCGCCCGTCGGTCTTGGCGTTCACGCCCGCCCAGGTCCGGATCAGTCGCACGTCGGACAGCCACGGGCAGATGTGCAGCGCCAGCGCGAGGTTCCCCTCGATCGACCGGCGGTAGACGGACGGGCGGCCGGAATGCGGGTCGAAGAAGGCAGGCCGGCCGCCGCCGATGATCACGTTGCCGCCGACCGACTGCTTGAGGGTCAGCTGCCGGTCCGCGTGCTGGACCAGATGGCCGATCCGGGGCGCCACCGTCTCGGTCACGTTCATGTGCAGCGGCTCGGACTCGACCGGGAACCGCACGCCCAGCATCGCCGCGATCACGCCGGCCGAGCCGCCCGCCGCGTTCACCACCCGGCCGCAGCGCACCATGCCCGCGGGCGTCGTCACGCGGAACCCGGTGCCGTCGACGGCGAGCCCGGTCACCGGCGTGCGCCGCACCACCGCCGCACCGGCCGCGACGGCCGCGCGCTCGATGGCCGGGTTGGCGAGCAGCGTGTTCATCTTGCCCTCGTCGGCGCAGAACTCCGCGCCGATCGCGTTGGGGCCGAGATAGGGCGCCACCCGGTCGAGCGCCGCGCGGTCCAGCATCTCCACACGGAGGCCGAGGCGCTGTTCCTCCCGGCACTTGCCGGCGAGGAATTCGTACTGTTCCGGCGTTTCCGCCAGCATCAGCCCGCCCTCGACCTTCAGCTCGATGTCGGCGTCGAGGTCCGCCGCCAGCGCCTCCCACGCGCGCACGGCCATGACGTAGAGCGAGAGGTGCCGCTTCAGCGCCGCCACCCGCTCCGGCGTCTCCAGCCGGATGAAGCGCGACTGCATCTGGACGTGCAGGCTGCCGGCGTTGGTCGTCGTGCCCGGGTGGCCGCCGCCGTCCAGCACCAGCGTGCCGATGCCGGCGCCCGCCAGGTGGATGGCCGCGCACATCCCGTTGATGCCGCCGCCCACGACGACGACGTCCGCCTCGCGCGGCAGGTCGGGCCCCGTGTCCGGTCGCAGGGCGGGCCGCGGATCGGGGGGCGGGCTCATGCCTCCTCGACCCGGGCGGCGACGCGCAGCGGGACCGGCTTGACCGGCGCGCGCGGGGCGAAGAAGCCGGTCTCGGCCAGCGGACCGCCACCCGCCCGCGCGGTGGCGTCGGCCAGCAGCGGCCCGCAGTAGCGGCCCTGGCACCGGCCCATGCCGCAGCGGCTGGCCCGTTTGGCCGCACCCACGTCGCCGCCGCCGGCCGCGGCCAGAAGGGTGCCCTTGGTCACCTCCTCGCAGCGGCAGACGAGCGTATCGTCGTCCGCCAGCGACAGGCCCGGGTCGGGGGCGGCGTAGATCGTCCAGAGGGCCGCCTGGAACCGGCGGTGCCGGGCGAGTCGCCGGCGGGCCGCCGCCCCCTCCGCGTCCGGGGTCCGCGGCCGTCCGAGGTCGTCGGCGGCGGCGTGGGCGGCGATCGTCGCCTCCTCCGCCGCCACGAGCACCCCGCCGAGGCCGGCCGCGTCGCCGACCAGGAACACGCCGGGCGCCGTGGTCCGCCCGTCCGCGTCGCGCACCGCGACCAGCTGCCGGCGGGCCGCGTCCCACACGTGCTCGGCGCCCAGCGCGCGGGCGAGTTCGTTCGACGGGTGGAACCCCGCGCCGAGGCAGACCGCGTCGACGGCGAAGGTCCGGCGGCTCGCCGGATCGACCCGGCCGGCGGCGTCGATCCGGGCGATCGTCGCCTCCTCCACCCGCCCGTCGCCGCGCGCCTCGACCACCATGTGGCGGTGGAAGGTCGGCACGCCGTGGGTGCGCACCGTGCCGAGGTCGCGGGCACCGCGCAGCATCAGACCCGGCGAGGCCGCGACCGCCGCCGCCAGCGCGCCGGCCACGGCCGGGCCGGGCGCCGCCGCGGCCTCGGCGAGTGCGACGACCGCGGCGCCGGCCTTCAGCAGCTCGACCGCCACCTGCAGGTTCAGCGGCCCGTTGCCGCCGACCAGCACCCGGCGGCCCGGCGCCACGCGATAGGCGCGCAGCAGCGTCTGCGCCGCCCCGATGGTCATCACGCCGGGCAGCGTCCAGCCGGGAAAGGGCACCGCGCGCTCGTACGAACCCGTCGCCAGAAGGATGCGGCGCGGGCGGAACAGCAGCGTGCGCCCGCCGGCGGCGACGGCGACCTCGTCCGGCGGGAAGGCGCCCCAGACCTCGGCGTCGCGCAGGATCCGCACGCCCGCCGCCTCGACCCGGCCGACCAGCGTGCCGCCCTCGTCGAACTGCGCGTCGCGGGCGCCGTCGCCCTCGAACCGGTGGGCCTTCGACAGCTGCTTGAAGTACTGGCCGCCCAGCGCCGGGCGCTCGTCCACCAGCGTCACGTCGAGGCCCCGGGCGGCGGCGGCGAGCGCCGCCGTCATGCCGGCCGGCCCGCCGCCGACGATCAGCAGGTCGGGCGTCGCCACGTCCCGCGGCGCGTCGACCAGCGGTGCGTCGGGCGGCACCGTCGCCGCCAGTTCGCCCTGGGTTTCCACCCGCAGCCCGTCGACCACCGGGGTCATGCAGGCACGCCGGTTCGGGACCCCGTCCACCGTGACGAGACAGTCCTGGCAGACGCCCATGCCGCAGAAGACGCCGCGCGGCGCGCCCGAGCGCGTGCGCCGCTGCGCCAGCCGCCCGGCGGCGACCAGGGCGGCCATCACGGCCTCCCCCTCGAAGGCGGAAACCGGCGTCCCGTCGAAGCGGATGGTCACCGGCGGGCCGGCGGGCGCCGTGCCGCGTCCCTCGATGCGCACGGGCGTCAGTCCGCGGCGGGGGCGGCGGGCGGCTCCAGCCGGTCGCGCCGTTCGAGATACCAGGCGTAGGGTCGGGGCAGGACCCAGTGGGGCCGCTCGGCGCCCAGCGCCTTCGCCGCGTGGTAGGGCCAGTTGGGATCGGCCAGAAGCTCGCGCGCGATGGCGATCAGGTCGGCGCTGCCCTCCGCCAGGGTGCGTTCGGCGAGGTCGGGCGTGTTGATGAACCCGACCGCCATCGTCGGCATGCCGGCGCCCGCCCGCACCGCGCGGGCGAGCGGGATCTGGAAGCCGTCGCCCGGATGGCGGGCGACGAGCGACACGCTGCCCGAGATGCCGCCCGACGAACAGTCGATCAGGTCTACGCCGCGGGCCGCCAGCGCCCGCGACAGGGCGATGGTGTCCTCGACCGTGATCCCCTCCGCCTCGCCGTCGACCACCGACGCCCGGTGGAACAGCGGCAGGTCGTCCGGCCACGCGGCGCGGATCGCGTCCGCCACCTCCAGCGCGAAACGCATGCGCCGGTTCGCGTCGCCGCCCCACCCGTCGGTCCGCCGGTTCGACAGCGGCGACAGGAAGGCGTGGATCAGGTAGCCGTGCGCCCCGTGGATCTCCACCACCTTCATCCCGGCCGCCCGCGCGCGGCGCGTGGCGGCGGCGAAGGCTTCGATCAGGGACACGATCTCGGCCGCGCTCAACGCGTCCGGCACCGGCCAGCCCGGCCGGGCGGGGATCGCCGACGGGCCGACGATGCGCCACGGCGGTTCGGCGTCGCCGGCCTCGATCGGGGCGGCGCCGTCCCACGGCCGCCGGGTGCTGGCCTTGCGGCCGGCGTGGCCGATCTGCACGCCCGCGACGGCACCATGGGCCGCGTAGACCTCGGCGATGCGGCGCATGCCCTCGATCTGGCCGTCCTCCCACAGGCCGGTGCAGCCGTGGGTGATGCGGCCCTCGGGCACGACCGCCGTCGCCTCCACGATGCCGAGCGCGGCACCGCCCATCGCGAAGCGGGCGTGGTGGTGGACGTGCCAGTCCGTCGTGCGGCCGTCGACCGCCGCGTACTGGCACATGGGCGACACGACCACCCGGTTGCGCAGCGTCAGGCCGCGCAGGGTGAGCGGCGTGAACAGGTGCGGCTGCGGCCCCCGCGGCTCCGCCATGGCGACCGGCCCTACTGCGCGGCCTGCCGGTGCGCGGTCCAGACCTCGCGCGTGATCCGCTCCGCCTCCTCGATGATCGGCATCAGCCGGGCGACCCGGGCGCGCCCCTCCTCGCCCAGCGCGGCGAAGCGCGTCAGCGGCGGGCGCACGTCGCCCACAGGGCAGCCGCGTGCCGCCGCCAGCGCCTTCGAATAGCACTGGTGGCCGTAGGTCGGGTGCCCCTCGGCGATGATGTGCTCGATCCGGGTGATGCAGCGCTGGATGCGCCGCGCCTCCTCGACCCGGCCGGCGGCCAGCAGGTCGCAGATGCGGGTGGAGGGGGCGGGCATGTAGTTGCCGAACGGGTTGACGTAGCCGACCGCGCCGAGCGCGTAGCTCTCGACGATCCGCTCGCCCGCGAAGACGTTCATCACCCCGTCCGTCGCCTCGATGATGTCGTGGACGCGGGCCACGTCCTGGCTCGCTTCCTTGATGTAGCGGACGTTCGCGAACGCCTTGGTCATCCGCGCCACCAGCTTCGCCGACATGTCGACGTTGGAGGTGAACGGGTTGTTGTAGAGCATGATCGGGATCGAGACGGCCTCGGAGATGGCCTTGTAGTAGCCGAAGATCTCGTCCTCGGTCGGGGTGTAGTAGTAGGGCGGGATCACCATCAGCCCGTTCGCGCCCAGCCGTTCCGCCTCGCGGGCGTAGCGCACCGCGTTGGCGGTGTAGGCGTTGGCCGCACCCACCCACACGACCGCCCGGCCGCGGCAGATCCGCACCGTCTCCTCGACGAGCTGCGTGCGCTCCTCGTCGCTCACCGTCAGGAACTCGCCCGTCGTGCCCAGGATGATGAACCCGGGCGCGCCCTCGGCGATCTGCCATTCGAGAAAGCGGTTCAGCGCCGGCACGTCGATGCCGGGACCGTCCTCGCGGAACGGGGTGACGATCACGGAATGGCTGCCGCGGTACTGGGTGGACATCGGACGGGTCTCCGGTGGAAGGCGGGCTGGCGAGGGGACGGGAGGGCGGCGGGCGTCAGCCCTTCAGCGGCGCCCAGCCGGCCTTCGCCAGGATGGCGTGGCTCTCGATGATGTCGGCGTCGGGCGTGGTGCCCGGCACGTTCTTGTCGGCGATGATCTCCAGCACCGTCTGGCCGGCATAGCCGATGTCCCGCAGCGCCGCCGCGGCGGGTGCCGGCTCGACGATGCCGGTGCCCAGCTTGTCGTGCTTGAAGTCGCCGTAGCCGCTGTCGGAGATGTGGACGTTCTTGACCAGCGCCCCCAGCCGGCGGATCGCCGCGGCCGGATCCTCCTTGATGTAGGCGGAGTTGCAGACGTCGAAGTTCACCCCGACCTCGGGGCCGATGTCGGCGCAGACCTTCGCCATGTCCTCGGCGGTGGGCAGGAAGGTGAAGGGCACGTTCTCCACGAGGATCTCGACGCCGGTGCCCTTGGCGTGGGCCACCAGCGCCTTCGCCCCCTCCACGAACCAGTCGTACATCCAGCGGTAGGGCGGGTTGATCAGGCTGTTCACCGGCCCGGGGATCGCCACGACGTAGGGGCACGACCACTCGGCCGCGAGGTCGATCGCCTCCCGGTAGCGGTCGAGCGTGTAGCGCCGCATGATCGGGCACGGCGAATTCGGGTTGTTGTCGAGCAGCGGATAGCAGAAGGACGTGATGCGCCCGCCGGTCCCGTCGAGCCACGCGCGGTAGCCGTCGCGCTCCGCCTTCGACATCCGCGAGGGCCAGCAGTGCGGCGGGAAGATCATCATCTCGTAGCGGGCGTAGCCGAGGCCGGCCAGATGCTCGAGGGCGTCCAGGCCGCCGTCCGAGTACATGAAGGGGAACGTGCTGGCAGCCACGGGCAAGCCGGTCATCGCCTCTGGTCCTCCCACGATGTGCGCCGCGGACGGCACCGGGACGGGCGGCGCGGCGTTTTCGTATGCCGCACAATTGTTATCATGGCGTACAGAATGCTGTAAACCGCCGGAACGGGAGCGGACGGGATGGGAACCATGGCCGCGCGATCGACGGGGGACGGGCCCGGCGCGACGGACGTGCTGGTCGTCGGCGGCGGGATCGCCGGCTGCGCCACGGCCTACTACCTCGCCCGCGACGGGGTCGGGGTGACGGCGATCGACGCCTTCGACCTGAACACCCAGGCGTCGGGCTCCAACGCCGGCAGCCTGCACGCCCAGATCCCGCACGAGCCGTTCGTGCTGAACGGCGAGGGCTGGGCGCGCACCTTCGCGCCCACGCTCCGGCTGATGCTGGCGTCGGTGGAGATGTGGGGCGGGCTGGAGGCGGAACTCGACGCCGTCCTCGACGTCGCGGTGACCGGCGGCCTGCTGGTCGCCGACACCGAGGCGCAGATGCGCGACATCGAGCGCAAGGCGGCGGTCGAGCGCGCCTTCGGCCTCGACGTCCGCCTGCTCGACCGGGCCGCGCTGCGCGCGTTCGCGCCCTACGTGTCGGACCGGATGATCGGCGGCGCGCTCTGCCCGACCGAGGGCAAGGCGAACCCGCTGCGGGCCACCCCCGCCTTCGCGCGGGCGGCCCGGGCGCGGGGCGCGACGATCCTGACCGGCTGCACCCTCCATCATCTGGAGACGACGGCAGGCGGCTTCCTCGCGCACACCGACCGGGGGACCATCCGCGCGCGCCGGGTGGTGAACGCGGCCGGTGCCCGCGCGGCGGCGGTGGCCGCGATGGTGGGCGTGCCGCTGGAGATCGAGGGATACCCCCTCCAGGTGAACGTGACCGAGCCCTGCGCGCCGCTGGTCCCCACCCTCCTCTACTACGCCGGCGAGAAACTGAGCCTGAAGCAGGCGAAGAACGGGACGCTGCTGATCGGCGGCGGCTGGCCCGCGCGGATGGGGGCGGACGGACGGCCGCGCCTCGACCGGGCGTCGATCGTCGCCAATCTCGGGATCGCCTGCACCGTCGTCCCCGCGGTCGCGGGGCTGCGCCTCGTCCGCACCTGGCCCGCGATCGTGAACGGCACCGCCGACTGGAAGCCCATCCTGGGCGAGGTGCCGGGCGTCCCGGGCTTCTTCGTGAACGTCTTCCCGTGGATGGGCTTCACCGCGGGGCCGGTCTGCGCCCGGGTCACCGCCGACCTCGTCCGGGGGCGGGACCCCGGGTTCGACATCGCGCCCTTCTCGGCCGAGCGGTACCGGCCGGCGACGGTCGCGGCCTGAGGGGCGGGCGGGCGCGGCGCCGGTTGTGCCGGGCCGTCCCGCCGCATATGTCTCCAACGAAGCAGGCCCGAAAGGGGTGATGGGATGGACCGGACCGACCCCGACGATCGCGAATACGTCCAGTCCCTCGTCCGCGGGCTGGAGGTCATCCGGGCGTTCGGACGGCTGAAGCCGCGCATGACCCTGTCGGAGGTGGCGCAGCAGACCGACATGACCCGCGCCGCCGCCCGCCGCTTCCTCCTCACCCTCGTGCGGGAGGGCTATGCGGAGACGGACGGCAAGTACTTCTCCCTCTGCTCGAAGATCCTCGACCTCGGGTTCGCCTACCTCGGCTCCAACCGGATCGCGGAGGCGGCGCAGCCGGTGATGCGCGACGTGGTGGCGCGCACCCGGGAATCCTGCTCCGCCGCGGTGCTGGACGGCGACGACATCGTCTACGTCACCCGCGTGTCCAGCGCGCGCGTGCTCGCGATCGGGCTCTCGGTCGGCAGCCGCCTTCCGGCCTTCTGCACCGCGATGGGCCGGGTGCTCGTCGCCGGGCTGCCGGCGGACGATCGCGCCGCCTTCGTGGCGCGGACCCCCATCCGGCCGCTGACGCCCTTCACCGTGCGCGACCGGGCGGCGCTGGCGGACGCGGTCGAGACGGCGCACCGGCAGGGCTGGGCGACCGTCGACCAGGAACTCGAGGAGGGGCTGCGCTCGATCGCGGTGCCGATCCGCGACGCCGCCGGCCAGGTCGTCGCGGCGATGAACGTGAGCACCCACGCTGGCCGCACCAGCATGGGCGAACTGCGCGACGCCATGCTGCCGATCCTGCTCGACGCCGGCGCCCGGATCGGGGCGGGCCTGCGCGGGCCGGAGGGCGCCCCCGCGGCCGGCCGCCGCGCCGTCCGCGCCGACGCGCAGGAGGCGTGAGGGCCGGGCGGCGTCAGGCGCCGTCGTCCGCCGGTGGCCCCTCCATAGGCGGCCCCTCCGTCGGCGGCCCCTCCGTCGGTGGCCATTCGGCGATGGCGCCGATCGCCACCGGCTTGAGCGGGGCGCGCGGGGCGAAGAAGGCGTCCTCGGTCACCGGGAGGCCCGTCGCCCGCGCCGCGGCCTCCACCACCAGCGGGCCGCAATAGCGCCCCTGACAGCGGCCCATGCCCACCCGGGTGGCCCGCTTCACGCTGCCGGCGTGGCGCACGTCCTCCACGATCCCCGCCTCGACCTCGGCCCGGGTCAGCTCCTCGCACCGGCAGACGATCGTGTCGGCGTCGGCCAGATGCAGGCCGAGGCGCGGGGCGGCGTAGATCGTCCACAACGCGTCCTGGAACGCCCGGTCGCGGACGAGCGCGCGGCGCCGGCGGGCGACCTCCGCCGCGAGGTCGGCGTCCCCCGCGAGGCCCAGGTCGCGGGCGGCGGCGGCGCCGGCGAGGAAGCCCTGCGACTGGGCGATCCGGGCGCCGCCGAGCCCGCCCGCGTCGCCGGCGACGAAGACGGCCGGCTCGCTGGTCCGTCCCTCGTCGTCCCGCACCGCCACCAGCATGCCGCGGGCGGCGTCGAACCGATGCGCGCAGCCGAGCGCGCGCGACAGGTCGGCGGTCGGCTGGAACCCGAAGCCGACGCAGACGGCGTCGACCGCGAACCGCCGCGCGGTGCCCGGCACCGGCCGGCCGTCGGCGCCGATCCGGGCGACGGTGACGGCGGCGACCCGCCCCTCCCCCTCCGCCGCGACGACCGAATGCCCCCACAGCACCGGCACCCGGGCGCGCGCGAGCCGCGCGAGATCGACGGCACCGTCGCGCACCAGCCCCGGCGAAGCGGCCAAGGCCCGGGCGACCGCGGCCCAGCGGGCCGGGCCGGGGAAGGGGGCGAGTTCGGCCAGCGCCACCACCTCGACGCCCGCGCGCAGCAGTTCCGCCGCGACCTGCAGGTTGAGCGGCCCGTTCCCCCCCAGGAGGACCCGGCGCCCCGGCGCCACGCGATAGGCGCGCAGCAGCGTCTGCGCGGCGCCCGTGGTCATGAAGCCGGGCAGCGTCCACCCCGGCATC
>JBIJED010000586.1:0-2556 GCA_044343785.1 Azospirillales bacterium
TGCCGCTAGGTTATCAGTTCCACGTAGGCTCAAAATGTAATTGTCAGTGCCTGTTTGTTTGAAGACAACTGCGAAAACACCCGTTTCTGGATCATCGCGAACACCTGCCACTTCATATCCAGGCGGGATAATCGCATCGTTCCGATAGACCACTTTGGAAAGGAGGGCGAGATCGGTACGGGACGGACCGGGCATGGATCAATTCTCCTTCTGGGGAGTGATTTGTTCGAAAAGGCCGCGCCAGTTCATGCCCCGGTTCCTGTGGGCATCGATGGCGCGTCGCATGAAGGGTTCGGGAACCGAAACGAAATGCGCGGCCGGAAGGCCGTGGAAGAACATCTCGGTGAGTTGGTCTTCGGAGTTCGTGCGATAGGCACGCGCGGAGTGCACTGCGATGGCGGGGGAGCCGAGGGAGAGCGCGTAGCCGACGGCCCCACCTTCGCGAGCGATCTGCGGACCTGCGCTCGCGATGACTAGCAGCGTCAAACCAGGGAGAACGTCCCTGTCGTACGCGACGATGGGCCAACCGCTCCATCGCCAGCCCGCGGGCACCTTGTTCGCCGGGAAGGTCGCCGCCGGTCCTGCAAACGCCATCCCGGCCAAGCCCGCCTCTGTCCTGCTGACGAGGTTGATGCGGCGCTCGCTTCGCGAGCCTGCGCGGGCCGCCAACCTGTCGGCGAACAACCACGTCTCCCCGACAACATCGGCAGAGGTACGGGTGAGCGCGTGGTACTCGGCCCGATGCGGCCCGACCCAAGGCAGCGGAACGTCGGAAGGGATGTAGATGTCGAGGACCGGTCGCAGATACCGCGGACACAAGTCCTGCCGCCCGCCCCAGCCGCAGTTGCGGACGCCGAAGTCGTGGGACCGGAACGCCACCGCCTCCGCGCCTGAGAGGCTGTCGTCGATCCATCGCCGCGGCATGCCGTAGGCCTCGGCGAAACGACGCGTGTAGACCCAGACGTTGTTGTCCTCCGGCCCCACGCCGGACTTCAGCGCACCGAAATGACGGTCCCACATGCTGGGGGGATCGTCCACCTCCGGCGGGGCTGCCGGGGCCGCAGCCGTGGCGGAAGAGGTCGGTCGGGTTGCCTCGGCGGCCGGCCGCCGCTCTCCGTCGATGTCGATGACGGTCAACCAAGGCGGGCGGACGATGGCCAACATGGCGATGGCCCCGAGCACGACGCCGAGGGCGACGCTGGCCACGTGAAGCCGGCCACGGTTCATGGTGACGGGCCCCCGAAAGCACGAGCGGGCCACACCGATCGCACGACGATCTTGGTCATCTCCGGCACAGTCTGTACGATCTCGAAATGAGCTTCGGCCATGGAGAACACCCTAAGGTTCTATGTTTGGGACCATCAACCCCGCCGAAGCCGGGGACTGTCCCCGCCTTCGCCGCGCTTGACGCTTCGCAAGATGAATGTTCTCCGTCCTACGGCGCTCGAACGTCGGGTGGACATCAGACGCCCCTCCCTTGCCCCTTTGATTGGCAGCCTTCGACGCCCTTGCGCTGCCGACCGCGTCGCGCGCCTGTCGGTCACCCGGATCGAGCCGTCGGTGTTCCGTGCGAACACGTAGTCGCCGTAGGAGCCCGAGAACTGCGCCACCGCCCAGCCGTTCGTGCCCACCAGCGTGTCGTTGCCGCGCCCGCCTTCGAGCATGTTGGTCCCGGCCTCGCCGACCAGCAGGTCGTCGCCGTCGTCGCCGTAAAGAAGGTCGTTCCCCGTCCCGCCGTAGAGCAGGTCGTTGCCCGCACCGCCGCGCACCACGTCGTCGCCCGCGGCACCGGAGAGGTAATCGTCCCCCTCGCCGCCCTGCAGCCCGTCGTCCGACCAGCCGCCCACCAGCAAATCATTGCCGCCGCCGCCGTGGACGAACTGGTTCTCCACGTCGCCGCCGATGATCACGTCGTCGCCGTCGCCGGCCATCACGACCTCGAGGTCGCGCTGCGCCATGTTGACGGTCACGCCCTCGTCGCCCACCACGCGCAGCAGGTCGGTGCCGCCGCCGCCGTTCACGAAGCCCGAGCGCAGCGTGGCCGCATTGGCGAAGATCACGTCGTTGCCGCCGCCGCCCTGCAGGTGGAGCACGCCCGTGCCCCCGCCCATCCAGTAGGCGCGGGTGTCGGTGGCGCCGGCGGTGATGCGGTCGGCCCCGGCCGACGCATAGGCGGCGTCGATCGTGGTGCCGTTGGCCGTCGTCACCCGCACGCCGTTGACCGTGCCGGCCGTGAGGTCGACCACGTTCGGCCCGGCGCCCAGATGCACCGCACCCCGCTGCATCGGCGTGCCGCCGGCGGCCGGCGTGATGAAGCTGGTGATCAGCGTGGCCCCGCCGGCGAGCGCGGTTTCCGCGATGGCGTTGCCGTTGGCCTTGAAGTCGATCGCCACGGTTTCGCGCACGGTGCCGTCGGCGCGGGTGTAGGTGGAGCGGCCGCGCACCTCGTTGCCGTCGATCTCCTCGCCCCGGTCGCCGGTGGTGGCGGTGGAGAGCGAGACGATGCCCAGCGACGCGAGCGTGCGCAGCTCGCCCGGATCGGTGATCCCGTCGCTG